>JBIPOM010000246.1:0-15874 GCA_044379175.1 Flavobacterium sp.
GATATAGGGCTTAACGGTTGGTTTCATTGTAAAAATTTAGAATCTTTGACTTTCTTTAAGGAAAATTTACCAAATTGTAAATTTTTTTGGCATCAAGCAGATGACTTTACATTAACAAGCAATAATTACATTTGGACATACCCTGAAAAAAATATATTAAAACAATCTATTATTGTTCATTTAGAAAGGCCAACGCAAGAATACCTTGATAATTTTAATGGATACGGTATCTGTAGCGACTATATTGGATACTTATGATATACTTTTATAAGGAAAAAAATGTATACTGACAGTATGAAAAGGGCTTTTCGTTCTATTACTGCACCTAAAAACTTTGGTGTGCAGATTATAGATAATGATAATTTTTTGTCTGTTAAACTAGACCCTAAGTCTTTAGCCAGGCTAGATCATGATGGAAAGATAGCAGCAGTTGAGTATATAATTAAAGTTAAAAAGGCATTAGAGCAAAATGGTGCTATTGTTTTATTGACGAGAGAGGCTATAAAGGATGCAAAATAGTTGGTTAATCTTTTTATTAATTTTTACTACAGCGTTGTCTATGGTTGCTATATTAAAGGGCATGTGGTTAAAGTTTCAGTACACTGATGCTTTGAGTAAAATATTTCAAATGCAAATAGATACAACTACAACAAACGCTTTTTTGCTTGATAAATTAAAGCATAGGGATAAAGAAGAATCTGTAAAGACAGATGTTCAGGAAGGTTTTATAAACTTTCTTAATCAATCTAGAGAGTCTGCTTTTGAGTATATAGAAAATGTACAAAACACTCTTAGTAATGTAGTGACAGATTTAAGTCCCATTATAGAGTTTCATGACAAGTATGGTGCTATTTTTGATACTGATACTAGAAATCAGATGCAGGTTGTATCTAAATCATTTCATGAGTTAAAGAAGTTAATTCCAGAGGAGGTGGATCTTGATAAGGCTTAAAGACCAAACAGAGGTAGTGTGGAATGCTTTTAAAGTGTGTGAAGAATATTCATGTAAAGAAGAAGCAACACGAATATTTAATGATTATCCACGAGAATTAAACTTGTGTGATTTACACATGGATCAATTAAAAAGAAGGATGTTTATATCATGACAAATAGTCAAGAAGTAAACTTTGTTCCATCTAGTCAGGATGCAGAATTTATGACCCCAAGACCACAGTCTGCAAAAAACTATTTACCAAAATGGTTTAAGGATATGCCTACTCTTCAACCAACTTTAAGAGGTAATAGGGACGACGGTACAGCAAAGAAATGTCCACCATTCTTAGATGCATTAACTTCAGGGTATACACAAGAATTAATATGTGATGTTGAAATAATTAATCTTGGTGTTGATCCAAATACAGGTAATGATATTGTAAATTATAAGTGGGCTGGTCCAATTAAACCATTGTCTACAAGAGCACAAGACACTGATTCTAGAAGAGTGTTTCCTAACTTTGATGGCTACTATACTAACGAATTTCATTGGATAACTCAGTGGGAACCTCAGACTCCAGCGGGGTATAGCACATTATACTTTCATCCAGCAAACAGATTAGATCTACCATTTTTAACAATGAATGGTATTATAGACACAGACAAATGGTCAGTTAATGGGCCAATACCTTTTATGGTAAAGAAAGGGTTTGAAGGTTTGATACCTGCTGGAACTCCAATATATCAAATGATATTTATTAAAAGAGAAGATTGGACTTCTCAAGAATTAGAGTATAATGATAAACAATTTAAAAAAATGTCTTACGGTATTAAAAAGGTAATGGAAAATGGATACAAAAAAAACTTTTGGTCCAAAAAAAATTACTCATAGGTTTGAGCATATTAAATGCTCAAAGAAAAAGGAGAAATAAAAATGAATAAAGAACAATTAAAGGCCGCTCTTGCATCATACGGACGCTCTGTCCTAGGTGCTGGACTAGCATTGTACATGACAGGCGTAACAGATCCAAAAGATCTAGCATATGCTCTATTGGCAGCGATTGCCCCAGTAGCATTACGTGCAATTAATCCAAGCGATACAGCATTTGGAAGACTTCCAGATGTAGCAGAAGTTGAAAAAGCAGCGAAATCTGCAAAAAAACCTGCTAAAAAATAAACAGGTGTAATTAGAGACAGGTGGTTTTAATTAACTGCCTGTCTCATTAAACAATATACCAACAGCAGTATTTGAATATGGTAAATCTTCATAGTTAACATTGTCTTCAATATCAAATCTAAACCAAGATAACATTGTATATCGATTTCCAGATTCTACTCCAGTCACTCCGTGTTTAAACTTTCCAGGAAACATCACCAAGTCACCAGCACTTGGTTTAATTTTTTTATTAATGTGTGGAAAAAATATTTCTCCACCAACATAGTCTTCATTTAAATAGCATATTGCTGCTAAGTTATATCTATAATAGCCATTATGCATTGCTGGATTGCCATCTGGTCCTTCACAATCAGCATGAACTGGAAGAGGAGAGTTTTGTTCTAAATCCCAATTTACCAAATGAGTTGGAATTAGCACGTTTTCATCAAATTTAACATCATACTTATCTGTATAGTTTTTACATATTAAACTATATATATCTTTTTCTGATTTTTTTAGTATATTGAGGACATCTTGGTTATCTATATCTAATCTGTCTATAGGACCTTTAGTTTTATATTCTTTAATCCAGTTTGTTATATAGTCAAGTTTATCCTTAGTCAAAAAATTAGGGACAACAACAACCCTATCTTCAGAATATCCTATTTTGTCAAATTGCTCTACATATTTGTCATATATCATTAAACAAGTATATCACTAAGAGGGTGGTACAATAGTAGACATGAAAGGTGAGCCAATGGATTCAGAAGATGTAAACAAACAAGCACCATGTTGGGATGGGTATGTACAACGTGGTATGAAACCAGGAGCAAATGGTAAACCAGTTCCTAATTGTGTACCTGCAGCAAAAGCAGATGATCTTTGGGAAGATGATGACACAGTTGTTTATGAAACAGATAACTTATCAAAAGCAGAAGGTTACTCACCACCAGCAGGAGTAAGATCAGCAGCACGTAGAGCAATTAAATACAAAGAAAATGGTAAAGCAAAAGGTGCTGGTACATCAGTTGGTTGGACTCGTGCAGGTCAACTTGCTAGAGGAGAGTCAATATCTTTAAGCACAGTTAAACGTATGTACTCTTATTTTTCAAGACACGAAGTAGATAAAAAAGGTAAAGACTTTAATAATGCAACAGATCCTTCTAACGGAAAGATTATGTGGTTAGCATGGGGTGGAGATGCTGGTTTTGCATGGTCAAGAGGAATAGTTAATCGTGAAAAAGATAAAGCATTATTTGCTGATTTTGGAAAAGATTACACTAAATCAAATAGAATAATCTTGTCATGAACATATTTTATTTTTGGCATTCATTGGTTATTGGTTTATTAATGATATCCTCATTTTTTTGGGGCAGATCTTATCAGAAAGAAAAAATCAATGAGCAATAACAGATTAAGAAAAAACAGAAAGAAAAAATACGCACACAATCAAATTCAAATAAAAGATGGTTGGATTGTTCGTGTCAGAAAAGATGGAACAATTAGAGAAAAGTTTTCAAGATACGTTGCTAACCACAAAAAAGAAAGTTAAACTATTTCAGTATTTCCATGAGTTAAAATTTGTCTCATTGTATTAAACACTTCTGATTCTTGCAGAGCATTTTCAAAAAATTTTAAATCATTTAAAAATACAATGCCATGTCCTATTTCATACATTAAAGGTATATTATTATTTTTAGTATAATTTATAACATATGATAAATACTTAGCAGAATAGTCTTGACCCATAGCACTAAGAATTAAAAAATCTCTACCCTTAAAACTATATGAAGATACTATAATATTAGAATATTCTGGCTTCATCCATATTGGAACATCATCATACTTTAACCACATACATTTATATGTTTTACACGGATCGTTTGGTCTATCTTTATATATGCCACATTTTTTTTCAGTTAAATTTAAAAAATGACAAGGCTTTCCATTACCATATATGTGACCAAAAATATCTCCACCAACACTAGTTGTTCCATCACAACATTTTGTACACGTTCCACATTGTTTGGCCATTACCAACCACCACCACAAATTTCTTTATAATGATGTTTTGTTGTCTTTCTGATAGTTTTTTTAGTAGGAGCGTACATATCTGTAAAACAAGATGGGCATTGATAATACCATTCTTTACTAAAATAATCATATATAAAACCTTTAAGACTTTTATTTTTGTTCATCACAAATTCTTCAAAAGGATACAACACGTCATTTGGAAACATATATCTAGTATACCAGTCAGTAGTCAAAAAGTAAAGAGCAGTTTCCAGACATGCTCAGGTCCCTCTAGTTAATATAAATAACTATGAGTCTATTTTACCTTAATTTGTTTAGGTCTTTTATCTTCTGGTACGATTCTTTCAATCTTAACAGATAATAATCCGTCAACCAATTCAGCATTAGTTACTTCCATATATTCACCCAATGCAAAAATGCGGGTAAATTTACGAGAACTGATTCCCTTATGGACAGTTTGAGAACCGTCAGTGCTGTCTTTCTTTTCACCTTTAATGATGAGTGAGCCGTTATCTACAGTTACCTCAATATCATCTTTGGCAAAGCCAGCAAGGGCGATATCTACCTGATATGTATCTTCGTCAATTTTAATTAGATCATATGGTGGATATCCTGTGCTGTTTGTTTGTACCTTTTTGAAACGCTCTAACTCACGGTTAAAGCCAACAAAAAAAGGATCTTGAAAAAGATCCAACATAGATGTTACCATTTATTTCTCCTTTTCAGCGAGTTATTTTTGTCCCTCCTAAGAGCAGACAATATAATTATATCATATCGCTATCTGACATTAACATGTCTCTAATGCCTTCAGGAGTCCCACAATCTATATACTCTCCATCTATTACACAGGTAGAGTGGGAAAACTTATCTATAAGGGTTGGCAAGCATATACCAGGATGAGATGTGTTTGGATCTAAACTATTGATTGCATCTTTAGAAAGTTTCATTGCACCCCATACAAAAGGATAATCACACATAGGGTTTTTATCAGACATGTTTATAATTTTGTTATCTTTAATATTTACTTGACCTACTCGACCACGAAGGTTTGTAGGACATTTCCATAATGCAACTCCAATATCATCATTAATTTTTGATAATTCTTTATATGGGTTTTCTCCTTTATAAAATGTATCAGGCATGCCAATAATACTATCTGAAGTTCCCAATACTTTTACTGCATGGTTCATTGTAGATGACTCTAGTTCTATCAACTCTATGTTGGGACATAATGTTTCTATTAACCTAAACCAATCTTTGGTTGTACAAATTTTTATACTATCAACATGATCACGCATCATTCTTACATGTCTTTGTATAAGGGTTTCATTATTCATTGTTGGTATTGCAAATTTAGGTATTCCTTTTAATCTTTCTGCTTTTCCAGATGCTGGTAATATACCTATCATATATTTAATTCCTGTCTTAGTTTAATTATCTTGTTCCATTCATCTTCTCCAGCAGATGCACCCAAAGAACTATCACTAACATTCGACAATACTGTAATTTCTCCCCAATGTTTTACTTTTATATTTTCTTTGTAAGCCAACAAAAAGAAGGCCCAATCAGCAAGAATATAGTCTGGAAAACCTTTAACTTTTTTCCATAAAGATTTTTTAAATGGACTGGTATGACAAACTCTGTGATCTTCCATTTTTTTTGTTAGTGAACTCCAGTCTCCAATGTGAACGTCACCTTTGGTAGTTCTTCTTGATGTCAAGACTACATCTATATCTTTTTCTACAAAATTAACAAAATCTAAAGCGTTAGGAAGCATCATGTCATCAAGTGGGCACTGAATTATCCAATCTGAGTTGGCTTGTTCTATAGCCGCATTTAACATTTTAGAATATGATCTTTCATAACATTTTACTAATTTAACATCTAAATTCTCTACTCCAGTATCATCATCTGGATGGTATGCAATTATTATTTCGTCTGGTTTAATCTTAAGAGACTGAACGTGATCGTACCAAGATGGCACAAAGTGCTTATACTTGTTGCCCCAAGCAATTGATATTACGGCTACCTTATTCACAAAAATCCTTTATCCCATTGTATCACGAGTGCTATAATAGTATTAATAGAAAAGGATATATGGACTTTCGTAATGAAAATAAAAGATTTGATTATATACATTCATCTAAACTAACTAAGGCAAGACTGTTTGCTGATAGATTTGATGATAATGTTTTATCTATTTTACCAAATGAAGGCTCTTATTTAGAACTAGGAGCAGGTGGTGGAGACTATTCTAAATGGTTGCTAGATAGAAAAAAATTTAATGTTTCATATTTGTTAGATTTTTTTAATGAGCCATGTGCTAGATACGGTAGGTGGACTGCAGAAAATCATGAACAATATGTAAAAAACTTGCTTAAAGATAAAAATGTTATGACCGTGGCTGGCAACATAGATAGCACAATAAAAACATTAGATCAAAAATTTGATTACATATATGTTGATGCTGCTCATGATTATGAATCAGTATATAGTTATTTAGTTGAGTCTAATAAGATAATTAATGATGGTGGAGTAATAGGAATTAACGATTATACATTTTGGGGATGGTTTGAGCAACAAGAATATGAGTGTGTAGAGGCTGTAAATAAATTTTTAAACACTCATTCAGATTGGTCTGTTGTTGGTTATGCCCTGGGATATTGCGGGTATTCTGACATATACATAAAAAAAGATGCATGATATAATTAATACTAAGAGAAAGGTGTAAGGTTGGATCCCATTAAATTGGCTAATGCCAAATTAAATATAACACAAAGTCGTAAAGGCAATAACTTTCAACACGAACAACCAGCACCAGGAATACACATATATAACGAGGTTTGGCCAGAAGGACTAGACTATATTAAAAAACTTGATGAAGATGGCAGTTTTATTAGAGAAGATTATATTCATGATTCAGAAGGAAATCAGATCCCCAAAGAGGTTGGTAAAAAAGGTGTAAGTACTTGGATTACCTTTGAAGAACCTGAAAAAGATTTAGAACTATGCAAGGTTTTTGAAGAAGTTATTGATTCATATTTGTGGCACTATGATCTAGACCCACAAAGTAGGGAATACTGGAGAATAAGTAAATACACTGAAGGTGATTATTTTGGTATGCATCCAGATGATTCATACGGAACACCAAGAACTGTTGCAATGGTATATTATCCAAACGATGATTATGCTGGTGGAGAATTAGAATTTATAAACTTTGGAATAAAAATTAAACCAAAAGCAAGACAATTATTTATGTTTCCAGCATCATACATATATGAACATAAAATACATGACATAGGTTCAGGTAATCCAAGATATACAATAGTAGCATTTTTCTCTAACATAACCCAAAGAGAGTTAGATACAAGATTAGAAAAAATACCTTTTCCATATAAAGCAAACTTGCAATACATAAAAGATCTTAACAAAGACTATCACACTAAATGAACTCTTTTGTAGATGTTTTAGGTAATGATATAAGTTTAATTAAAACTAAAGAAAACTTTATGGATGTTGACGACTATAACATTATGTTAAAGTTTTTAGATTGGGTATCAGCAGCACAACCACAAGATGGTCAACATATTCAAGAAGAAATAGATAAAGTTATTACTCCAGAGATTATTGAAATACAAAATAAATACAATAAAAAAATAATTGAGACAGCAACAGAACTATATGGTATGGAATTTGTTGATGATAATACCCATATGCTTGCTGCAACAATAGCAACCCCAGGAGCAATTACTCCTGTTCATACTGATATTATTGAAGGACTTGACAGGCAGAAGCCAAAAGAAGAAGAGTTACATGATTGGAAAAATGCTTGGGATGGATACTTGTCCTGTAATATATATATTAATGATGATTATTCTGGTGGTCAAGTATATTTCCCTGAAAGAAATTATGAATTTAAACCAAAGGCCAACTCTTTAGTTATGTGGGCTGGTAACAAAAACTTTATTCATGGTGTTAAAGATCCAATAGATGGTAATAGATACAATGTTTATAGATCAATAAAGTTTAAAGATTTTGATAAGTATACTATCTAGTAACAAAATCACTAATTACAAGCATTATCTTAGGATATTCTTTTAAGTGTTTAAGTTTTTCACTATTTAAAATATCCTCTACATACTCAGTAACAAACATTTCTTCATTTGTGGTCATGTCAATACAGAGTGTAACTTTTTTAGTTTTACCATTAGTAAATTTAAACTTTTCATCTAATAACTTTAAGACACCGTCTAGTTTATAATGCCATATTGGTATTACTAAAGGAGTATCTTGATCTTTAAAGTATTCAATAGTTTTTTCTGGATATTCCATATTACAAGATATAAAACAATCTCCATTAGTTATTCCACTTGCAACAAACGCTGTGGCAAAAGCACTTGGTCCAGGATATACTGTGTAAAGTAAATTATTTTCTATGCATGCTTGGATAAATTGAGGTCCAGGATCTGCCATTCCTATTTGACCTTCTCCAGCAACTAATAGAACTGTTCTTCCTTCTTTTATAAAATCAATGCATTCTTTTATTTGATATTCGTCTGCAAACATTGTGTTAGTGCTTTTTAATATTCTTATATCACATTCGCCTGCCTGAATTTTGTAAAAATCTAATATAGCATATAAATTGTCTGGCATGTAATCAGTGTATATAATTTGACTATCACGAAGAGCATCAATCATTCTTTGACTTAAATCTTGGTTGTGACCTATAGGCATTGAGCCTACAATTAATTTGCCAGACATTTTATCATTCCTTTTCTATTTATCTAATATTACTTGTGGATCTAAATCTTTACCAGCAGACCAACGAATATTGTCTCTCATTTCAAAATGTAAGTGTGGACCAGAAGAGTTTCCTGTGTTTCCACTTAATCCTATTTGTTGTCCTTTAGTTACTTTATCTCCTGCTTTTACATCTAGTTTAGAAAGATGTGCATAGATTACCCATCCGCCTTCAACTTTTTGTACTGCTTGAGTTCCATATGATTTTCCCCAGTTTGCTGGTTCAATTTTTCCATCTGCAACTGCAATTACTGGTGTACCTGTCTTAACTGCAAAGTCGACCCCAGTATGATACCCTTTTGACCACATCTTGCCTAACTTTTTGTAAGCGGTAGTAATCTTTCCATCTTTGATTGGTAATCCCATTATAATATCATTCCTTTGAATTGTCTTATTTCAGAAACAATGTCTGTTGATCCATTGTGATAAACCATACACGAAATTGGTGTGCTTGGATTAGCATTAAAGTACCATGAAAGTGTAAACTGTACAGATTCAATGTCGGCAGGAATAGCGTATGTATTTGTTCCAGTGGTATCGTTTTTACCTTTATAGTCTCTTGAGTAATTCATTTTTACATATGTTGGTCTACCTGTTTTAGGTAGAGTCAAGTGTAGTTGTGCTTCCCAAAAGCATTTACCTTCTTGCGTTGGAACAATTGCATCTTTTCCATTAAGAACCATAGGCTGCCATTTTTTAGGCTTAAATGATTGCTTTACCTTGTCATCTTTTTCTTGAATATACATTCCCATTTATTGTCTCTTCCTGGATAGCGTACTATCCAATACAATTATATCCTAGTTTTACCATTTAAAATTACAGCATTGGCATTCATGCGTAAACTGTAATTCTTGGTATAGTTCTGGATTAATACATCTGTTGCAGAAATAGGAGATATCTAGTTTGTTTGTTTCTCCTGAGTTCGGATCACTTTGGTATGCTACATTTTCAGTAACTACTGTTGAGCCTTTGTCTGCTGATTGTTTTACGTGCCAAACATAGTTTCCAAAATCTCTGATTACAAAGTCTCTTCTTGTTTGACCATCATTGTTTTCATACCATTCGCTGATATGTGCTACTCCTTGTTCAAATGACATAGAGTACCTTTCTCTTAGGATTTAAGTATACCATAGTGCGATATAATCTATATATGCATAGAGGTCCAGCCCTTTTATATTTGATTTACCACGAAAAATTCGGGGCATTTAAGGTAGGAATAAACGACATAGGTAATACTAGATACCCTACCCATAGATCAAATGGTTGGAAAATAGTCGAGTATTGGTATTTTGATAGCATAACGATAGCACGTAAGGTAGAAAGAATAGTCTTATCTAAGATGAAGAGTAAAACAAAAAGTGAAGGTTTTGTAAGTAAAGAGGATATGCCTCAAGGTGGCTATACTGAAACTTTTGATGCTGATAAAATAACATCAAGAGGGGTTAAGATTATTATTAATAGAGTTATTAAAAATTTATTATAAATCTTTTTGCTTAGGATTATATTTATCATACTCTGCAAATTTCATAAAAATACCATACACATATCTGCTGGTTATTTTTGTTTTCTTAATACCATGAATAAAATATTTGTTGCCAGGCCACATAATTAGTGAGTTTGCTTTAGGTTTGATTGTTAGGTATTCTCTTTCAGGAAAATATATTTGCCCTCCACTATAATCATCATTTAAGTATAGGTTGCATGCCAAATATCCATCCCAAGCATCTCTCCAGTTTAAATAGACTGGTTCTTTAAATCCAGGCTCCTGAAATCCAGGAGAATCTTCTATGATGTCCACATGTGCATCTGTAAAAGAGTTTACTTTATGAATATTTAATCCAAAGTTAAACGTTTCTTTTAAAAAGTCTTGTTTATATACTTCTTTGGCAACATCAAATATTTTATTATTTAACTTTTCACCAAACTTTCTAAAATCACTTAACGAAGCATCATCTAAATGATTATTAGCGGCAACATGTAATTGACTTCCACTAAATCTTGATTCTGCTTTTTTAGCAACTTCTATTAAATATTCAAGATCTTCTTTATCTAAAAAATCATATACATATTTTATGTTCTCTATATCATCGCCTAAAATATCAATAAAACTAGACATTATCCCTACCCTCTATCTGTTCGTTTTTATAAGAATCCCAATATGGTATGTTGTTCTTGTCATAATCAGATCCTAGTTTATTTAAGATATCATCATTTTCTTTTACATATCTTTTAATATATGATGCAAAGTCTTCATCTGCCATGTCTTTGGTCACCCTGTTTTGACGTAGATAGTCTTGTATTTCTTCAGGAGTCATGTCTGGTCTATGCCACGCTATCATTTTTTGCTTCTTCCAAATATTTTTTAAATAGTTCTAATAGTTTTATTGTATGCTTGTCATAATCTAGTTCTATAGCACTATTGTTTGCATCAATTTTATGTATCTTTACGGTTTGTCCTACTTCTAATAATATGTTTTTGATATCTTTTTCTAAACTCATTTATTTACACACCAAATTTTAAAATCACCATAGTTATATGCATCTGGAATAGTTTGATGTTTTTCCCAAAATATATCATAAGTGTTGTCAGTTAATTCTTCTTTACATTTCTCACATGTAATCATCTTCTGCTCCTGGTAAATCTAGTGGAGTTGGTGCTGTTAATAGTGTTCCGCATACAGCACACTCAGCATCGCCTAAGAAATATAAATCAATTTCATATGTTTCAGGATCAAACTTAACAGTTAGTTTAAGCAATGTTGATGCACAACTTGGACATTGTGGAGTTGGTATACCTCTAGCATCCATTATATATGTGCCCTTTGTGGATTATTTCCCTCAACAACAATCGTCATTTGCAACATCCATTCAGGAGTTTGTCTAGGTCTGTTGTAGCCATTTTGTAATAACCAAGATATTACTTCTTTTATTGTTCCTCTAACTATGTTTTGATCATTTTTTGTCATATTAAAACATACTGCTATCTTTCTTTCTTCACCAATAACGTCAGACAGATTTGTTAGATTTTCAATAAGATGATTATCTAGATCAAAATATATGTGTGTCTTGTTATCATTTAGCATTTGATTAAATATTAATTGACGCTTTGAAGTATCATGTGGCATTGATCCTATAAATGTAAAGTCCCAAGCATTTAGTCCAGAAACGTTTAATGCTGTCACTGGGGCATCAGGTCCAGGAAAGATAGAAACTGGTATGTTACGTTCAATTGCACCTTTAACTATAAAATCACAAGGATCCATAATAAGTGGCATACCTTGATCAGCAATCATTACTGCATTTAAACCAAGTTCAATCTCATCATAAAGCCATTGTAAATTTTCAATGCCTTCATCTTCTTTATCAGAAAAGTCTTTATAGGGGCAGACAACACCTTTAGGTGTTATTCCTAAAGTAGTACACAATTTTTCAAAACTATCTGCATGTTCACAAACAATATAGTTTGCAGTTAAAATAGCATCTAAAACTCTGGGGGTAATGTCAAAAGGATTACCAATTTCAGTACCAAGCAATACTAATCTACCTTGCTTTCTACCTTGCTCTTCATGTCTTAAAGTAAATCCGCAAATGATGCACTTGGTATAAGTTAACATGTCGTACATGTCGTGTTTAACACATGCTACAAAGTCAGACATCATTCATCATCCTGTATTAAATAATCTATATATGCTTGCATAGAACAAATAAGGGCATCTGTTGACTGCATATAACTCTTCATGGCAGGGCTTAGTTGTTCGTTTTTTAAATCTTTTTCAGCCAAACGCATTGTTTCTATAAGTTCGTATGTCTCATTCATCGATTTCTCCATAAAATCTCTCTACATCTATTATCTCATACTTTCCTTCTTTAGCATAAAACTCTGCTTCAAAGTCTGAGAACTCTGGCATTATCTTTTATTTGCTCTAAATAATATAAAGGAAAACAAAATACCTGTGGATATACCCATCATATAGTAAAATAGAATCCATTCGTAAGGTTCTTTCATCTGTATCTCCCACATTTCTTACATAGTTTATGCCAGTATACGTGCTTTCCAGCGGGGCATCCAGCAAAAGACGGATCATAATGCCACATATATAATACAAAGCCTACTATTAAAGATATAAGCCTTTTCATTAAATATCACCTTCAAACATTTGTTGTCGTTTATGTTTAGATTCTTTTTTTATTTTTTTGGCATTTATTGGTTTGACGTTATTTTTAATAATTTTTTTGGTTCCGTCTGGTTTAATTACAGTAACGTCACTAGCCATTGCGGCCCACTTCATTTCCTGTCGTGCATTAATTAGGTCCCAATCCGCTTTTGAATAGGACAACCTATGTGTTTTATCTGTCATGTATCTAGCATATCATATGTGCGACGGTTTGTCAAAGTTTGGCGAAAAAAAACAATATATTATCTCATGCGGTATAATGTATTGTATATAATATAGGCTTAGGGGCAAATATGGAAGTACTTTGGTTTTTTGTTGGATTAATTGTAGGACTAGCATTAGATTTTGTTTTAGTTCTACATATGCTTAAACCGTTAAAAAAAGAAATGTCTTATTTAAAAAATAAATTATATCAAGGCGTAGAGTTCGGCGAAAAGTAGAAGTATTATACCTACCTATGCTGCTTTCGCAGCAATAACGGTAAGATTATTCTCTCTGCTGGTATAATTGACAAATGACTGATTTAAAGGTTTGGCTAACAATTCCTAGTGGGACAAGACGTCAATATTTAGAAGATATTATTAAAGACAGCCAGTTGCCATTAGATCAGATTGTTATTGTCCACACAGTTGAATCAGAGCCAATAGAAGGTGTTCGTAATGTTTGGGATTTAGATCCCCCTAATATCCATAGATGGTGGAACACAGGCATAGATATAGCCAGAGCAAATGGTGGGGAATATATCGCGGTATTAAACGATGACCTTATATTAAAGGATAATCCTATTAACAAGATAGTGCAAGGCATGAAAGAAGAAGGTGCAGTATTGGGTTATCCATATCCACATAGTGGCAATGGGGCTACCAAGTCAGCAGGATACTGTTGGGTGCTTGATTTATCTTCTGGATTAAGGACAGATGAAACTTATAGGTGGTACTTTGGAGACGATGATCTATTGCTTCAAGTTTTAGGTTTGGGAAAGGCTGTGTATGTTCCAGCAGAAGTAGTGCATCTGCATGGTGTAGTAGGTACAGCACAGAGCAAATATTTGCAACAGTTAACAGTATTAGATAAAAAATATTTTATAGAAAAGTGGACCAAAAGGTTTGTTAGAACAAATAATAAAGGTGTAATAGCAGACACTCCACAAAATAGTCTGTTGATTAAACTTGGTCTTAATAAAGGTTTGGCACATTAATAATGGCTCATCACTCACAGTTTGTATTTTTTAAAGAAGTAAAAACATTATTCCCTAATCATTTTGTTAACACGTCTGTGGTAGAAATGGGTTCATTAAATATCAATGGTAGTGTCAGAAGATTGTTTGATAACCCCAACAACTATGTTGGTATAGACCTTGGTGAAGGTAAAGATGTGGATGTGGTTTGTAGGGGTGAGGAGTATGATGCCCCAGATGAGTCTTTTGATGTGGCTATTAGTGCTGAATGTTTTGAACATAATCCTCAGTGGGCTGAGACCTTTGAGAACATGTATAGGTTGACCAAGAAAGGTGGTTTGGTGACCTTTACTTGTGCTTCTACTGGTAGACCTGAGCATGGTACTTCTAGAACTAAGAACTCTGATTCACCGTTTACTGATGATTATTATAGGAACCTTACAGAGGAACACTTCAGACCATTGGTTGATAAACTTAGTTTTTATGGTGTTTATTTTGAGTATTATCGTCCTACTCGTGATCTATATTTTTGGGGAATAAAGCGGGGTATATCAAAAGATACTCCACAACCCCTAGTATAACAAACCCTTATAGTAACAAACCTTTGTTTTGGGTAAAGGATTCGAACCTGTATTGTCTGTTTCGGGGACAGATGTCCGACCATTAGACGAACCCAAATCTATATCCATTATACACCCTATATCCCACATACGAGGTTTGGTATACCCTGCAAAAATTAAGAATTAGGGTTTGGTATAGACTTATTCAAATAATCAATGATCTCTTTGGCTAACTCCAAAGCCTTATCTTTCTTATGCTTACCCATCAAATGAGGAGTAATAATTCTAGCAATTTCTTCTTCCTGAGACATACTTAATACTATTATACACCAAAAAATGTTGTCTATATCTAGTGTAAAGGGTACTAGATGTGGTGGTTTGGTAGAAAATATATGTTACTGATTATATAACTAGATAGGGTTAAAGTGGAGTATTGTGGAGGGCTATGGGTAAGGGGGCGAGATTTTATGGCGGGATCGTAATGTCTGCCCAAAAAAATACACATACAAACCTTCACACCTAACAAACCTTCATATCCTTGTGTCCTGCCAAACCTTTATATCCCCCATATCAGGGCATATTATATACCAGATGTGATGGTTTGTCAATAGAAAAAATTAAAAAAAATAAAGAAAAAGAATCAAAAGATAATCAAATGTTTTAAAAAAATAAGAAAACCAGGAGAAAAGGTTTGTTATTTATAATAGGGTTATTATGCTACGTTTTTCTTGGGCCCGCCCGATTTTTTGCGGGGATCGTAATAAGTCGGGGTAAATTTAAAAGATGTCAAACCAATCATATGGGTAACAACAACAAAGGTATTCCAAACCTTATCTTCTGCTGCCTTTGCATCTCTAGGGTTAAACCTAAAGTATGAATCCCAATGATGTCCCATATACTTATTATACTCCAATGTTAGGATACAAAGGTTTGGGAGACAAAGGTTTGGTATCGTAATAACATTCAGGGGGGAAGGGAGAGTGGCGTTCTTAATGTCTTTAAGATATAAAGGTTTGCTCGGGCTTACTTGCCTAATTGT
>JBIPOM010000177.1:0-4369 GCA_044379175.1 Flavobacterium sp.
CTTCCATCGACTCATAAATTTCACCTTCATCCTCTATAGACTGTAAGTTTTCTACCACTTCTAATGGTGCTCCAGCTCTGATGGCGTAGTCAATTAATTCGTCTTTTGTAGCAGGCCATGGCGCATCACTTAAATATGATGCTAATTCTAACGTCCAATACATCTTATTTATATTTTTTAGTTTAATGCAAAAATAAATTTATTAGTTAAAAAGACAAGTTTTTTTTGAACTATTTTTTAATAAATTTTAAGAACTTAATTTTCTTAAATTCCAAAATATAAAAAACAAATTCCAAATAGTTAAAATTCAAATATTTAATTATTTAAAACGTGTTCCTTTTTTTGGGATTTGGAATTAATATTTTTGGGATTTCTAAAACTTATTTTCTAGGTATCCACTTAACTTCTTCAGCGTTTAAATCATGAGACAACTTTCGTGCCAATACAAATAAATAGTCAGAAAGTCGGTTTAAATATTTAATTGCAATCTCTGCAACAGGTTCGTTATGGTCTAAATGTACTGCTAAACGCTCGGCTCTTCTGCATACACAGCGCGCTATATGACAATATGACACGGTAGTATGTCCGCCTGGCAAAACAAAATGCGTCATCGGAGGTAAAGCCTCTTCCATAGCATCAATTTCATTTTCTAGCAATTCGATATCACTTTCAATTATTCCTAAGTTTTGTAAACGTTTTTCACCGTTTTTCATAACTTCTTTCTCAGGTGGTGTGGCTAAGATAGCACCGACAGTAAATAATCTGTCTTGAATTTCAATTAAAATATCTTTATAATTCGCATTGAAATCTTGATCACGAATTAATCCAATATGCGAATTTAACTCGTCAACTGTTCCATAGCTTTCAATTCTTATATGGTCTTTTGTTACACGTGTACCGCCGAAAAGGGCAGTGGTTCCATTGTCACCAGTTTTAGTATATATTTTCATTTATGCAATTCTGTTGTTTGTAAAATTATTTTATAATTTGATTCTGATTCTTATTCTTTTGTAATGAAACTACAACTCCAATTGCAATTGATAAAGCTATAAATGATAGTGACAACCATTCAGGAAAATACTCTGGAAAGTGGTGAATTAATAACATTTTTACACCAACGAAAGTTAAAATTGCAATTAAACTGTATTCGATATAGCTAAATTTTTCAATCATATTCGCTAAGAAGAAATACATAGAACGTAATCCTAAAATCGCAAAAATATTAGAACTGAATACCAAAAATGGGTCAGAAGTGATCGCTAAAATTGCCGGAACACTGTCTAACGCAAAAATCACATCCATTACTTCAATGACAATAAGTGCAATGAATAAAGGTGTTACGTAGTTGATATTATCTTTTCTAATGAAAAATTTCTGACCTTCAATTTCAGTATGAACTGGGAATATTTTACCAATTAATTTGTATATTTTTGAATCTTTAGGATCAAATTCTTCTTCGTCTTTACTAAACAGCATTTTCATAGCTGTAAAAATTAAGAAAGCACCAAATACATATATAATCCATTCAAATCTATTGATAAGTGCTACGCCTAAAAAAATCATTAAACCTCTAAATACGATTGCTCCAATAATTCCCCAAAACAAAACGCGGTGTTGGAATTTTTGTGGTATTTTAAAGGATGAAAAAATAATTGCAATAACAAATATATTATCTGCACTTAATGAAAGCTCAATTAAATAGCCTGTAATAAACTTTAATGAGGCGTCTGTTGGTTTTAAATTAGTTGGGTTTTCTATGTGGCCTCCGCTATACAAAAGGTAAACTACACCAGAAAACATAAACGACAATGTTACCCACAAAATGGTCCATTTGGAAGCTTCTTTACTACTAATTATATGTGGGTTTTTATTAAAAACACCTAAATCTAAAGCTAAAAAAATAGAAATTGCGATTAGAAAAATAATCCAAACTGTCATAATAATTTATTTTCAGCAAATATAAATTAAAATTCATTAATTTTCAGCTTCATGAAGATTAAAAATAAGTTTTTAAATTTATGACTGTTAATCCCCTTTTTTTCAATTTAAATATTAATAAAAACTACAATTATTTTAACGCACCCCTAAAATTTTAGGGGGTAAGTTTTTTTATTTGTAAATAATTCATACTTTTGCAGTGTAAAATTTAGAAATTAATTTTAAAACCTAACTTTATGGCTACACTTCGTTTCCAAGCTTTAGACAAAGCTACAAGTAGAAAACCAGTTTCTTTTGAAGAAACAGCAAGAAAATCAGAAATTTTTGCTTCTAATGTGTTCAATGACAAATCTATGCGTCAGTTTTTAACACCAGATGCTTATAAAGCAGTTAAAAGCGCTATTGAATTAGGAACAAAAATCGATCGTAAAATTGCGGATTATGTAGCAATGGGAATGAAAGAGTGGGCTTTATCAAAAGGGGTTACACATTATACACACTGGTTTCAACCATTAACGGGAACAACAGCAGAAAAACACGATGCTTTTTTCGAAACATCAATGGATGGTTCAGATCCTGTTGAAAAATTTGGGGGTTCACAATTGGTTCAACAAGAGCCAGATGCATCTTCTTTTCCAAATGGTGGAATTAGAAATACATTTGAAGCGCGAGGATATACTGCTTGGGATCCAACATCTCCTGCATTTATTTTTGGTAGTACTTTATGTATTCCTACTGTTTTCGTATCGTATACAGGTGAAGCTTTAGATAACAAAACACCTTTATTAAGAGCGTTAAGTGCTATTGATACTGCCGCTACAGAAGTAGCTAAATATTTCGATAAAAACGTTAAAAAAATTACACCAACGTTAGGTTGGGAACAAGAATATTTCTTAATTGATTCTGCTTTAGCCGCTACAAGGCCTGATATTATTGCTACTGGTAGAACTTTATTAGGACACACGTCTTCAAAAGGACAACAATTAGACGACCATTATTTTGGATCTATTCCAACTCGTGTTTTGCAATATATGAGAGAATTAGAATACGAATGTATGTTATTGGGTATTCCAGTAAAAACGCGTCATAATGAAGTAGCGCCAGGACAATTTGAATTGGCTCCAATTTTTGAAGAAACCAATTTAGCTGTAGACCATAACTCCTTATTAATGGATGTGATGGAAAAAGTAGCTGAAAGACACGATTTTAAAGTATTGTTTCACGAAAAACCTTTTAAAGGTGTAAATGGTTCGGGTAAACATAACAACTGGTCATTAGCAACAGATACTGGCATAAATTTATTATCTCCAGGAAAAACGCCAATGAGTAATTTAATGTTTTTAACGTTTTTTATCAACACAATTAAAGCGGTTCACGATTACGAAGAATTATTAAGAGCTTCAATTGCATCAGCAAGTAACGACCACCGTTTAGGAGCAAACGAAGCGCCACCTGCAATTATTTCAGTATTTATTGGACAACAATTAACAAAAGTATTGGCTGAATTAGAAGGTGTTACAAAAGGAAAATTATCTCCAGAAGAAAAAACAGATTTAAAATTAAACGTAGTTGGTAAATTGCCAGATGTTTTATTAGATAATACAGATAGAAACAGAACTTCGCCATTTGCATTCACAGGAAATAAATTCGAATTCAGAGCGGTGGGTTCAACAGCTAACTGTGCGGTTTCAATGACAACTTTAAATTCAATTGTTGCGAAACAATTAATCGACTTCAAAAAAGAGGTTGATGTATTAATTGAAACGAAAGATTTAAAGAAAGACGAAGCGATTTTCAATACGTTAAGAGAATACATTAAAGGAACAAAAGCCATTTTGTTTGAAGGCGACGGATATAGCGATGCTTGGGAAAAAGAAGCTAAAAAACGCGGATTAAGTAATCATAAAACTACTCCAGAAGCCTTAAAAGCTAAAGTTTCTAAAAAAGCATTTGACTTATTTGCCGAATTAGGCGTAATGAATCATATTGAAGTAGAATCACGTTACGAAATTGAATTAGAAGAATACACGAAGAAAATTCAAATTGAAGGAAGAGTTTTAGGTGATATTGCTCGTAATCATGTTATTCCAACAGCTATTAAATACCAAAACACGTTAATTGAAAACGTAAAAGGTTTAAAAGATATTTTTGAAAAAGATTTCACAAAAATTGCGAAAGAGCAAATTGAGTTAATCAAAGAAATTTCAGCACATATTGAAGGTATCAATCGTAATATTGACGAAATGATTGAAGAACGTAAAAAAGCAAATAATTTAGACAATACGGAAAAAATGGCAGCTGCTTACTGTAATAAAGTAAAACCCTATTTTGAAGTAATTCGCGAACACTGCGATAAATTAGAGCTTTTAGTTGATAATGGAATTTGGCCATTAACAAAATATAGAGAATTGTTTTTTATTAAATAATATTT
>JBIPOM010000040.1:0-15767 GCA_044379175.1 Flavobacterium sp.
TTTTTTACTTATTTGTTATGTAAAGACTGAATATTATAAATTCCCAATTAGTTTATCTTTTGGATATTTCACTTTGTAACTTATTCTATATTTTTTTGTTTCGTTTGGTTTTAGTTTAATTTCCCAAGTCAAAACACCTATTTCTTCATTTTCTTTTGCACCATCTTTATCCAAAAGTTCTACGGTTATTTCTTTGTCGGTACTTAATGGATATTGGTCTTTTAACAACATATTAATTTCTTCTTTTTTGTTGTTTCTAACTGTAATGTCATACGTAAAGGTTTGTTCTTTGTAAGAAGATAAAAATTTAGTACCCGATTTGTCTGTTACTCTTTCACGTTTAATTGAGATTTTTTTATCTCTACCCATACTCAAATTTAATGTATCTTGGGTTTGGTTTGGATTTATCATAGTTTTTCCTACATACATCCCTTCAAAAACAATATTTGCCTCGCCAGGTAATAAATTATATTTTGCATAATCATTTAATTCAGCCAACAAAAAAGCTTCTTTTTCTAGTTTCGGTGCAGCATAATACTTATAAGTAGCTGGAATTTTAATATCTTTTAAAGATACACTGTGTGCTTTTCCATTAGATAAAATATCATACGGAATATCAATATCGAAAGATACGTTTAATTCTTGTTCTTCAATTGTAGTATAATCATTCATATTTTTTGTTGTAACCACAATTACACCGTTGCTACCACGATTTCCATATTGTGATAATGCTTCTTCATCTTTAATTACCCTAACATCTTTTATACTTGATTCCGCAATTTTTCTAAATTCTTCAGCACTTGAAGGAAAACCATTAATTACATAAAGGGGATCAGAGTTTCCATTAATTGAGCTATAACCTCTTATAATAACCTTATCTTTTGCACCTGGTTGTCCCGTTGCAGCGGTAATATTTACTCCAGCTAATTGTCCTTGCAATGTATTCATAACATTTGCATTGGGTCTGTTTTCAATTACTTTATAATTTCCATATCTTAAAAACCAAGCTTGTAATAAAGGCGCTACATTATTTTGATTTGGATTGCCACTTGAAAGGGTAAGTTTTACTTTTTTCCAATCAATTCCTGTGTTTTGGGTTACTTTTGCTTTGTATGCAAGGTCTATTGAAGCATTGATGTTTTCTGTTCGTAAATCGTAAAATGGTTGCCAAGAAGCCGAATTGGTAATATAAGAAATATCTAAATTCACATTTCCTGCAACTTCATTCATTACTTGTAAAATTAGTTTTCCTTCTGAAATTTTTTCTTCTTTTTGGGTATTAATTTCCAATTTATTGTTTAATTCGGTAAGTGTTTTGTTCCATTTTGTTTCTTTTTCTTCCAACAGCACTACAGCATTATCAAGCTCTGATCTTTTTAATTTGTAATACTCAACAAGTTTCATTAATTCAGTTACATTTAAACCAGAATTTGCACCACGAATTTCTTTGTTTTGATCTAATAATTCAATAGTTTGTTGGTGCGAGTATTTATCAATTTGTATTTTTTTAAGTTCTTTTTGAACATAGAATATACTATCTCGAACTCTCTTAATAGCCGGATTACTTTCGTCAAGTTCGTATTCGGAAATATAATTATCTGAAAACTGAACAGACAAAACGGTTACATTTTTTGGTGCAGCAATTTGTACGGTGTTTTCATTTAAGTAATCCGCTACATTTTTTATAACGATTTCACTTGTTCCAACGGGTAAGTTTACCGATGTACTTTGGGTTATTTCAGCTCCAGAAAAATAAACAGTTGCCGCTTTTGTTTTTGCCGAGGTGAAAATTGGTTTTTGTGCAAATACAATTGCAGAGACCATTAAGCAAATAGTTAAGATACGTTTTTTCATATATTTTAAGTTTAAGAATGAGGGTTTATTTTTTTATTTTATCCAAACAATTGTTCCACCAAATCTTCAATTTTACTAACCAATCGTACATCAATTTTAAAATCTTTTGGATTAATTTTATTGTGTTTAGATACGAAAATTGTCGAAAAACCTAATTTTTCAGCTTCATGAATGCGTTGTTCTACTTTATTTACGGGACGAATTTCGCCTGTTAGACCCACTTCACCAGCAAAGCAAAAATCTTTATCAATTGTTATGTCTTCATTTGAAGATAATATAGCCGCTACAACAGCCAAATCAATAGCAGGATCATCCACATTAATTCCACCAGTAATATTTAAAAACACGTCTTTTGCCCCTAAACGAAATCCTGCACGCTTTTCTAAAACGGCTAAAATCATATTCAGACGTTTTAAATTGTATCCGGTTGTACTTCTTTGAGGTGTACCATATACTGCTGTGGATACTAAGGCCTGAATTTCAATCATCAAAGGTCTCATGCCCTCAATAGTTGTAGCAATTGCCGTGCCAGATAGATAATTATCTTTATTAGAAATTAATATTTCAGATGGATTACTTACTTCGCGTAAGCCGTTTCCTAACATTTCGTAAATGCCTAATTCGGCTGTAGAACCGAAACGATTTTTCAAAGCTCTTAAAATTCGATATACATGATTTCGATCGCCTTCAAATTGCAAAACGGTGTCAACCATATGTTCTAAAATTTTTGGTCCTGCTATCGTTCCATCTTTGGTAATATGTCCAATTAAGATTACAGGAACATTGGTTTCTTTGGCAAATTTTATTAATTCTGCAGTGCATTCTCTAATTTGAGAAATACTACCTGCCGAAGATTCAATATATTCGGTATGTAAGGTTTGAATTGAATCGATAATTACTACTTGCGGTTCAATTTCCTCAATTTGACGGAATATATTTTGTGTTTTGGTTTCGGTTAATATAAAACAATTGTCGGTTTGTCCCGTAATTCTTTCGGCTCGCATTTTTATTTGTTTCTGACTTTCTTCTCCCGAAACATAAAGTGTTTTATAAGGTAATTTTAACGAAATTTGAAGCAAAAGTGTACTTTTTCCAATTC
Source organism: Flavobacterium sp. (assembly GCA_044379175.1). Lineage (GTDB taxonomy): Bacteria > Bacteroidota > Bacteroidia > Flavobacteriales > Flavobacteriaceae > Flavobacterium. The sequence continues at coordinate 2,954 of JBIPOM010000040.1, forward strand.
CTGGTTCACCACCCAAAAGTGTTAAGGAACCAGGAACTAATCCACCACCTAATACACGGTTTAATTCGCCATCAGTAGTATTCATTCGCACTTCTTCTGAAGTGGAAATTTCGTTAATTTTTAATGGTTTCGCTACTTTTTTTGATTCAGAAGTAGTGCTTCGCCAGGCTTGTTTTTCTTCTTTCTGAATAATTTCTTCTACAATAGTATTCCATTGCTTGCAAGACGTACATTGTCCGAGCCATTTAGCATAGTTGGTGCCGCAACTTTGGCAAAAAAAGGAAGTTTTTAATTTAGCCATTTGTATCTTTATTTTTCGAAATTATTCGTCTTTCTTTGGAGTTTCTGAAGGAGTTTCTTCGGGAACAAGTTCATTTGTTTCTTGTAGAGCTGCTTCTTTTTTAGATTTTATCGCTTCGGCCCGATCTAGAATATAATTTTTGGTTAAATCACCAATTTCAGATTTAGTATACGCACCCTGATATTCTTTAGCCGCGCGTTTATAGTCTCCGATTTTTTCAAAATACAATCCTCTATGGTACGTTCCTAACATAGTTTTTGGAAAATATTTGTCTGCATAAGCGCCCAGGTTTTCAAGTTCCGAATACGCTTTATTTTTAAGTATTGCAGCTTCAATAGCTTTAAAATCAGAATATCTAGGCGTAACTTTTAATCCAAGTTTTTTCTGAAGATTATCGTATTTATCAATCAAATATTGCGCATAACCATTTTCCAGTGTTACAATATTTTCGTTAAATTCTAATTTCGAAATAGGTTGATATCCATTAAATATAAAATATAAAGAACTTGGAATGGCTTCTGCTACTAGTGAATAGTGTGAGGTATTTTGAAACACATCAAACCTGTAGTTTAAATTTGGATTTTTTATATCTTTTGCTAAGATATCTAGTTTTCTTGTGTTTTCTTGAATTTCTTCTAAATCTGCTCTTGAAGTAGCTTGGTAATAAAAAATGGGTTTTTGTGTTTTTTGTAATCTATCTGCAACACGAACGGCCATTTCTGGAGCCATTTCCGGTGAAATAGAAATATAAGCATTAAATATAGGGTCGTCTTTGTATAAATAAAAATTTAAAAATCCTGCAGTAGTATCGTGCCCAGCAATAATTCTAAATGGTAATGTTCTGTATTTTTGTTGAATATGTGGCAATAACTCAAAACCAATAAATTCAAAAAATTTTGCCCCAGATGCTTCAGGTAGTCCATCTTCACCATAATTGCTATCGTTAAAACGGGTTTCTCCATAATTTTGATTCACTGCAACAATAATTATTTCAGGTAAATCATCCCAATAGTTTCCGTATTTTAAAATTCCTGAAAACGGATCTGCCAAATATTCACCATCTAATAAAATTAGAATTGGATATTTTTTTTCAGAACTATTTTCGTACGAATCAGGTAAAAAAACAGAAAAACTCCGTTCTTCATTTAATTTTTTTGATTGAATTTTTTCGGCTACCTTTTGTGAAAAAGCACTAATTGAAACCATTAAAAACAGTAAAGCATATTTCATTTTTAAAATGTAATTGTTGTTTATAATGTAGCAATATACTACTTATTTTTATTATAAAGAGGTAAAAATGCGTAAGATAACAATCCTAGCAATAGGGTTAATACCGTTTGAGAAGTCCAAGCTAACCAACCAAAAGCAGTGCCAATTTCATTAGAAATACCATATAATGAAAAAATCATAGCAATAGCTAACGGATAAGCACCCAATCCACCATTTGTGAATCCAACTGCTAAACTTCCAAAAATGAAACCCATAATTACAATATCAAAACTTATATTTTCTGTTTCTGGCAACGCATAAATTGGAATATAAAACATAAGCAAATAGGATATCCATATTAATAAAGAGAAGAAGATATATTTCCATTTGTCTTTCATTTTAACGATACTCAACATACCTTCAATTAATCCAGAAAATTTGTTTTTCAATTTTTTTATGATTTTCCATTCAGCATATAACCATATTAGTAAAAAAAAACCGCCTAAAAAAACCCCTGTAATTCCAAATAACATTATTTTTTCAAATGCAACTTTTTCTTTGATAAAATTGTATAATTTTTCAAATTGAAGTATAAATCCCAAACTTACAAAGAATAAAAATAAAATTAAATCTACAATTCTTTCGGCAACAATTGTACCGAAACCTTTATCAAATGGAACATTTTCATATTTTTTGAGTAATGCCGCACGGGTAATTTCTCCAGATCTTGGTATGGTTAAATTCATAAAATAGGAGACACAAACGGCCATAAAGTCGTTTTTAAAACGGGTATTGTAACCTAAATGTTGTAATGAATATTTCCAGCGGTACGCTCTTGCCCAATATCCGAAAAGCGAAATGAGTAAGGATAGAAAAATATAAAAGTAATTTGCTTTTTGGAAGCAAAATTTAATTTTGTTAAGAGAATCAACGGATAAAGTGGAATATTGGTAATATATGAGTCCGAAACCTAATAGTAACGGAACAAAGACCGCCGTAATTTTAGATATTTTTACTTTCAAAACTAGGTTAATGAATTATCTTTTTCATTAGGAAATACTAAGCAAGGCTTGAAGGTTTTTGCTTCTTCAAAATCAATAATTCCATACGCAATGATTATAATAATATCACCACGATGCACTTTTCTTGCCGCAGGGCCGTTTAGAGTAATTTCACCTGTATTTCTTGGGCCTTTAATTGCATAGGTTTCCAATCGCTCTCCATTGTTTACATTAACAATGGCTACTTTTTCACCTTCTACAATATTAGCCGCTTCTAGTAAAGCTTCGTCAATTGTAATACTTCCAATATAATTTAAATCGGCTCCAGTTACAGAAACTCTGTGTATCTTAGATTTTACTACTTGTATTTGCATTTTGCAAAGTTAATTAATTCAACTAAATTTTATTAATTATTTTAATGAAATGTTATCAATTAAGCGAATGTTTTCAATATTAACGGCGATAAATCCTCTATATTTTTTGTTTTTCGTTTTTCTTTTACAAGCTAATAGTGTTTCTTCATCTGCAATTTCAAAATATTCTAATGTAAAGTTTTTATGTTTTTCAAATATTTTATATACAAATTTACTGACTTCTTTTCTTGATTTTTTTTCAAATTGTTTTTGGGCTTGTAATAAAATTTCGTAAATTAATTTTGCTTCCTCTCTAGCGCTTTTGGAAAGTCTTTCATTTCGGCTACTCATTGCTAAACCACTAGTTTCTCTGTAAATTCCACATGGAATAATTTGTACTGGGATTTCATGTTTAACTACTAATTTTTTTACAATTTGTAATTGTTGAAAGTCTTTCTCACCAAAATACGCGTGTGTAGGTTTTACTATGGCAAATAATTTTTTAACAATTGTTCCAACACCATCAAAATGACCTGGACGGTGCTTACCTTCCATTTGATTTTCTAAACCATCAAAGTTGAATGATAAAGAGTACGTTTGGTTTTCATAAATATCAGACTCGTTTGGCGCATAAATAAGTATATTTTTATTTAATTTTTCAACTAGTTCTACATCTTTTTCTAATGTTTTTGGATATTTTTTTAAATCTTCAGCATTATTAAATTGTGTCGGATTGACAAAAATACTTAAAACGGTAATTTCATTTTCAGATAAAGATTTTTCTAATAATGAAAGATGTCCTTTGTGTAAAGCCCCCATTGTAGGCACAAAACCAATTTTTTTCGATTGATTTTGTACTTTGCTTATTTCAATTTGAAGCGCATTTTGAGTATGAAAAACAGGCATAGTATAATATTATAAAATGCAAACTTACTATTTTAGTAGATAAGTCCATAAATTTTTATAATTTTGCATATTAAACAAAATGTAACATTTATTATATGAATGACAAGAGGATATTATATGTATCATCTGAAGTAGTGCCATATTTAGCTGAAAACGAAGTGTCATTACATTCTTATGAACTGCCGAAGATGATAAATGAAGTAGGAGGACAGATAAGAATTTTCATGCCAAGATATGGAAATATAAATGAACGAAGACATCAATTACACGAGGTAATTCGACTTTCGGGAATGAATTTGGTAGTGAATGATATGGATATGCCATTAATTATAAAAGTTGCCTCTATTCCAAAAGAAAGAATTCAGGTTTATTTTATTGATAACGATGAATATTTTAAGAGAAAAGCTACTTTTTCTGATGAAGAAGGAATTTTATATCCAGACAACGATGAAAGAGCTATTTTCTTTGCAAAAGGGGTAGTCGAAACAGTAAAAAAGTTAAATTGGGTGCCAGACATTATTCATGTCCATGGATGGATGGCTTCTTTATTACCAGTATATCTGAAACATTATTATAAAGATGAAGGCATTTTTGAAGACACCAAAATTATTTCATCAATTTATGCTTCAGATTTCGAAGGTTCTTTAAATTCAGAACTAATTACAAAATTAGCCTACGATAATTTACCAGAAGAGGCAATTTTAGTTTATAAAAATCCTGATTTTACCAATTTAATGAAAGTAACTATTGATCATTCTGACGCAATAATAATAGCTTCAAATGATTTGAGTGCAGATTTAACAAAATATATAGAATCTTCCGAAAAACCTTTTTTACCTTTCACGCAGAAAGAATCATTCAAAGAAGCGTATTTAGCGTTTTTAAAAAATAAATTTTAATAATACAATGAAAAAAAATATAACTGTCTTATTTTTAGTTTTTTCAATGATTTTTATTTCTTGTGATCAAGATATTAATACCATTGGTTCTGATTTAGTAGGTGAGGAACATTTTGATTTTAGTAGATATGAAACGCAATTAAAAGCGTATTCCGTAAAAACCAATGAAGTTCAAACTAATAATCTACCTATTAATCCATTAGGAATTTATAACAACTTGTTTTTTGGAACTACAAAATCTGATTTCATCACACAAGCCGCACTAGCGCAAGTAAAGCCTAAATTTGGAACAAATGTTCAAATTGAAAATGTGACACTTTACATACCTTATTTTAGTTCAGTAGTTTCTTCAAATGCAGATGGCTCTAGAGTATATAAATTGCAATCCATTTTTGGTAACAATAAAGAAAGTAAAATGAATTTAAGTGTTTATGAAAATGGGTATTTTTTAAATTCTTTTAATCCAAATGATAATTTTCAATCTCAACAACGTTATTTCTCTGATGGCTCTTCAAATGGTACAATTATAGATTTTAATAATTTCAAAAGAGGTGATGATGGTAATGGAAATTCTATCCCAAATGGAGCTAAATTAAATAATAGTTCCAATCCTGCCGAAAACACCCAATTCTTTTTCAATAAAGCAGAAATAATTGTTTATAAAACTAAATTTAATACTACAACTGGTATTTTAGAATATGTAGACGCAAACGATGTTGTTTTAGCCAATCAAAATGATGTAACGTTGCGAGTAATTAAAGAACGTTTAGCGCCTGGAATATATCTGAATTTAAATAAAACGTATTTTAAGAAAAGAATTTTAGATGCTGGAGATGTTAATTTATTTAATAACAATGATTTTAAACAATATTTTAGAGGTTTGTATTTTAAAATAGACCAAATTCCAGGTGAAGAAGGTGCTATGGCAAACATCAATTTTTCAAATGCCAAGTTGAATATTAATTATAGCTCTATTGATGCTGATGCTGCCGCTGGAACTTTAGCTACATCAAAAACATTTAATCTTAATTTAGGTATTGCTAACGGACAAAATTCTGTTTCTTTACAAGATTTTTCTTATTCAGGAGATTATAATACGGGATTAGTAAATTCTGCTTCAAACACTAATTTTGGTTCGGATTCTAAGTTATTTCTAAAAGGAGGTAAAGGCTCAGTAGTGTTTATTGATGCTTTTGGAGATACGGATGTTAAACAGTTAGTGAACGGTGTTTTTATAGCTGGAGCAAATCAAGTGCCAGATGAGTTAGAAGATCTACGATTAAAGGGTTGGTTAATCAATGATGCCTATTTGGAGTTTTTTGTTGATCAAACTACTATGGCTGGAGCCAATCAAATAGAAGCGGAAAGATTGTATTTGTACGACGCTACCAACCAAAAAACATTGGTAGATTACACATTTGATACTTCTATAAATTCAGATGTAAAATACAATAAAATTTTATTTGGTGGTATAATAGAGCGTGATAACTCGGCAAATAAAAAAGGAATTAAATACAAAATTAGGATTACACAACATATCAAGAATTTAATAGCTAATACGGATGTTAACTTAAGTAAAAATATCAGATTTGGACTTTCTGTAACCGAAAATATAATGTTTACGGATAATTATTTTTTCAAGACACCGTTACCGTTTAGTTCTCTTACCACTGATGATGATATCAATAGATTTCCAGCCGGTTCCATTATGGAACACGAAGGAGTTGTGCTTCACGGCACAAATCCTAGTGCTGCAGACGCATCTAAAAAATTAAAATTAGTAATACATTATACAAAACCAAATTAAACTCTTATATATATGTGTGGAATCGTAGGTTATATTGGTCATAGAGAAGCATATCCAATAATTATTAAAGGATTAAAAAGATTAGAATATCGTGGTTACGATAGTGCTGGTTTAGTTTTATATGACGGAAAAAATTTAAAACTTTGTAAAACTAAAGGAAAAGTTTCCGATTTAGAAGAAAAAGTTGCAAAAGAAATAACTACTGACGGACATATAGGTTTTGGACATACACGTTGGGCGACTCATGGAGTACCAAATGATGTAAATTCACATCCACATTTTTCAAATTCTGGGAAATTAGCCATTGTGCATAACGGAATTATTGAAAATTATGAACCGTTAAAAAAAGAATTAATTAAAAGAGGTTATGTTTTTCATTCCGATACCGATACGGAAGTTTTAATTAATTTAATTGAAGACGTTCAGAAAACAGATAACTTAAAATTAGGTAAAGCTGTACAAGTAGCCTTAAATCAAGTAGTCGGTGCCTATGCAATCGTAGTATTTGATGTAAATAAGCCAGACGAATTAGTTTGTGCGCGTTTAGGTTCTCCATTAGCAATTGGTATTGGTGAAGACGAATATTTTGTTGCTTCAGATGCTTCGCCTTTTATTGAATTTACTTCAAATGCTATTTATTTAGAAGACGAAGAAATGGCTATTATTCGTTTGAAGAAACCTATGAAAGTTCGTAAAATTAAAGATGATTCTTTAGTAGATCCTTACGTTCAAGAATTGCAAATGAACTTAGAGCAAATTGAAAAAGGCGGTTACGAACATTTCATGTTAAAAGAAATTTACGAGCAACCAAATGTAATTAAAGATACATACAGAGGAAGGTTATTAGCAAACAAAGGCATCATTCAAATGTCGGGTGTTGAAGATAATTTAGAAAAATTTACCAATGCCAAGCGTATTTTAATTATAGCATGCGGAACATCATGGCACGCCGGTTTGGTTGCCGAATATATCATAGAAGAGTTCGCAAGAATACCTGTTGAGGTAGAATATGCCTCAGAGTTTAGATACAGAAACCCGATTATCAATAAAGATGATGTGGTTATTGCAATTTCTCAATCAGGAGAAACAGCTGATACTTTAGCGGCTATAAAATTAGCCAAAGAAAACGGTGCTTTTGTTTTTGGAGTTTGTAACGTTGTAGGTTCTTCTATTTCAAGAGAAACTCACGCAGGAGCTTATACACACGCGGGTCCAGAAATCGGAGTGGCTTCTACAAAAGCATTTACTACTCAAATTACAATTCTTACTCTTTTAGCTTTACGTTTAGCTAAAGCTAAAGGAACCATGAATCAAACAGATTACCAACGTTATTTGTTAGAATTAGAAATGATTCCTGAAAAAGTAAAAGAAGCGTTGCAAACAAATGAAGTTAGTAAACAAATTGCAGCCATTTATAAAGATGTACCAAACGCTTTATATTTAGGTAGAGGATTTAACTTTCCTGTAGCATTAGAAGGCGCTTTAAAATTAAAAGAAATATCTTACATTCATGCTGAAGGGTATCCAGCAGCAGAAATGAAACACGGGCCAATTGCTTTAATTGACGAACAAATGCCAGTTATAGTAATTGCTCCAAATAAAGGACATTACGACAAAGTGGTAAGTAATATTCAAGAAATAAAATCAAGAAGTGGAAAAATTATTGCTGTTGTAACTAAAGGCGATACGCAAGTAAAAGCTTTAGCAGATCACGTAATTGAAATTCCAGAAACTTCGGAAGCATTAACGCCGTTACTAACTACAATACCATTGCAATTATTATCCTATCACATTGCAGTATTAAGAGGTTGTAATGTAGATCAGCCAAGAAATTTAGCAAAATCAGTTACAGTAGAATAAATAAAAAAGCGAAATAATCAGTATTTCGCTTTTTTTTTTGAAAAAAAGTCGAAATAAAATACTGTATTATTTATATAGTTTCTATGTACTTTGTTCTTGAAACTTATAAGCACAAAATCTACAAAAAAGAAATTTAATTATTTACACATCACTTTTAATTTTAATTAGTTTTTTTATTATAATGATAATAAGATTCCTTTTTAATAAAAAAAGTGTTTTTTGCTTGTAAGTGATTAAAAATCAATATATATTTGAAAATTATAAATCAACCAACCATGAAAAAACAACTACTTTTAAGTTTTTTTGCATTATTTTTCGGAACACTATTAACATATGCACAAACATCACCAGTTTGTGGAGGAACGTTTACTGATCCTGAAGGTGCAACTGCAAATTATGCAAATAATAGTGATTATTCAGTTACTATTTATCCAAATAATCCTGGAGATTTTGTTACAGTAAGTTTTACTTCTTTCGATATAGAAGCAAATTACGACGGGCTTTATATTTATAATGGAAACTCTATAAGTGCTCCACAAATATCTAGCACAAATCCAGCAGGAAATATCCCTGGCAGTTTACCTGGGGCTTACTGGGGTACTATTAGTCCTGGAACTATAACTTCTACTAGTCCTGACGGTTCATTAACTTTCAGATTTAAAAGTGATAACGCAATTAATAAACCAGGTTGGATTGCTAATGTAACTTGTGGTCCTGCTGCAACGTGTTTAAAACCTACATCGTTACTTACATCAAATGTAACAACAAATTCGATATCATTGTCATGGACTGAAAATAGTTCTTCAACTTCATGGGAAGTAATCGCTTTACCTTGCGGAACTTCACCAACTACTTCAAGTATCGGAACAAATGTTACCACAAATCCATTTGTTTTTTCAGGCTTGTTACCTGGAACATGTTACAGTCTTTATGTTAAATCACTTTGTTCAACAACAGATTCAAGTCTGTGGTCAAATCCTATAACAGTTACAACAGCAATGTCACCTCCAGTTTGTGGCGGTACGTTTATTGATAATGGTGGTTTGACAGCAAATTATGCAAATAGTTCGGATGTAACTTATGTTATTTGCCCAACAACAGCTGGCGAAATGGTAAGCGTAATTTTTAATTCATTTGATACAGAAGCAAACTGGGATGGATTATATGTTTACAATGGAAACTCTATTGCTGCTCCTCAAATTTCAAGTACAAATCCGGCAGCAAACGTTCCTGGTGGATTACCTGGAGCTTTTTGGGGCACATCAATTCCTGAAGTTATCACTTCTTCAAGTCCTGATGGATGTTTGACATTTAGATTCAGAAGCGATAGTTCTGTAAATAAACCTGGTTGGGATGCAAATGTAATTTGCGGACCGTTTACATTTTGTCAAAAACCAACGAATATAGTTACATCTGCTATAACATTCAATTCCGCTTCAGTATCTTGGACTGAAAATAATGCAGCTACTCAATGGGAAATAATTATTCAACCATCATCTATGGCTTCGCCAACGACAGCTTCAATAGGTGTTATGACAAATACAAATTCTTATACAGCTTCAGGGTTATTATCCGGAACAACTTATAAAGCATATGTAAGATCAGTTTGTTCTACAACAAGTTCAAGTAATTGGGCATTATCATCAATTTTTACAACTTCATCATGTTCAGTTCCTACTCTAATTACTACTAATGGTATTAGTCCGACTAGTGCAATATTAACTTGGGCTGTTGGTACTGCAACCCAATGGGAAGTAATTGTTTCACTGGCAACTGAAACTGCACCAACTAACACATCTGTTGGAACAATAGTAAATGTTAATACTCATACTGTATCTGGATTAACAACAGGAACTGCATATAAGTTTTATGTAAGAGCAATTTGTGGGGTTAATTTTATAAGCAATTGGTCATCAGGATATGCTTTTACTCCATATGCAACTTTGCCTCCATTAGTCACTAATACAACAACCTATACAAACGAGCAATTAGTCACGAATGTTTTAGTAAACAATCCATGTATCACAATTTCAAATGTAACTTCTAGTACGGGTACGAATTTTGGCTCAACTAATGGTATTGGATATTTTACAAATATAAACCCAACTTTTCCATTATCATCTGGAATTGTTCTTTCCACAGGTAATGTAAATAATATTCCAGGACCAAACACATCAGTATTAAGTGATGGCTTAGGTGCTTGGACAGGTGATTCGCAACTTGAAAATATAATTTTAACCGCTACAGGAACAGCTATGAATTCAAAAAACGCATCAAAACTTGAATTTGATTTTACCAGTTTGAATGAGTTTATGAGTTTTAATTTCTTATTTGCTTCTGATGAATATGGTACTTTTCAATGTACTTATGCAGATGCCTTTGCTTTTTTATTAACTGATTTAGTTACAGGAATTACCACAAATTTAGCAGTTGTGCCTGGAACAACAGCTCCAGTTTCAGTAGTTACCATAAGAGATACGCAATATAACAATAGTTGTGCTTCCGTAAATCCTGACTTTTTTGATACTTATTATTCAGGAGCTACTAATTATTCTTCCGCAATAAATTTTAATGGACAAACTGCTGAAATGACCGCTTCATCAGCTATTATTCCTAATCACCCTTATCATATTAAATTAGTTGTGGCTGATAGAAGTGATACTGCTTTTGATTCTGCAGTATTTATTAAGGCAGGAAGTTTTACAACTGGCCCGCCTGAGTGTTCAGACAAAATAAATCTTATTGCATATGTTGATGTAAATAATAATGGAATTAAAGATAGCGGTGAAGTTAATTTTACCTATGGATCATTTGTTTCACAACAAAATAATGCTGGACCAATAAGTAATATATCTTCTCCTTTTGGAACGTATACCGTTTATGATTCAAATCCAATTAATACGTATGATTTTAGTTATACATTGAGTTCAGAATATGCACCATATTATTCTGCTGGTACAACTAATTATAATGATGTAAGTATTGCATTAGGAAGTGGAACTCAAACATTATATTTTCCAATAACTCTTGTGTCGGGTTATAATGATGTGGCAGTTTCAATAGTTTCAGTTTCTCCACCAAGACCTGGATTTAACTATACAAATAAAATTGTATACAGAAATTTAGGTGTTGTAACAACAAGTGGACAAGTTTCATTTACTAAGGATGCTAACACAATAATAACTTCAGTTTCACAGCCTGGAGTTGTTAATAATTCTAATGGATTTACTTATGATTTCACGAATTTAACACCATATGAAACCCGTTTTATAAATGTTACTATGAGTGTTCCAGCAATTCCAATTGTAAATTTAAATGATATATTAATAAATAACGCAACTGTTTCTGCTCCATCTTCAGATATTAATGTATCTAATAATACTTTTTCAAATTCTCAAATTGTAGTAGCTTCATATGATCCAAATGATAAAATGGAATCTCATGGAAATGAAATTCAATTTAATCAATTTGCTGCTAGTGATTACCTTTACTACACCATTCGTTTCCAAAATGAAGGAACTGCAAATGCTATAAGTGTAAAAATTGAAGATTTATTAGATTCAAAATTAGATGAAACGAGTATACAAATGATTAGTGCAAGTCATGGTTACATAATGGAAAGAATTAACAACCAAATTATTTGGAAGTTTGATTACATTAATTTACCTCCAGCACTTTCAAATGAGGAATTGAGTAAAGGTTATGTGTGCTTTAAAATAAAACTAAAACCAGGTTTTGCAATTGGAGATATTATACCAAACACAGCAAACATTTATTTTGATACAAATCCTGCCATTGTAACAAATACGTTTAATACTCAGTTTGTTTCTGCTTTAGGAAACTTAGCATTTGAAACAAGTAATTTCTTATTGGTTCCAAACCCTGCTTCAAATTTTGTTCAAGTTTATTTACAAAATAATTCTGAAAATATTAAATCAATTATAATTTATGATATTTTAGGAAAAAAAGTTAAAGAAGTGAATGAAGTAAACTCTAGAGAATTACAAATAAATACGTCTGATTTATCGAAAGGGCTTTATTTGGTTGAAATTACTTCAGACACTTTAATAAAACAAATTAAAAAATTAGTAATTAATTAATTTTAAACACGATTCATTTATTTGAAACGGGTTTTTTGGAAAACTTCATTTTGAGAAGTATAAATGACTGTTTAAGTATATGGTAACCAGTAATTATTTGAATTAATGAATTGTAAAAAAACAAAATAATATATTTAGGAATAAAATAAAAAAGCGAAATAATCAGTATTTCGCTTTTTTTTTGAAAAAAAGTCAAAAAATATATTGCATAATTGCATCTAAAAAAACTATCTTTGCACACTGAAAAAAGCATGTTTTTTTCAATAATAAATAGCTATTAAATAAATACATAAGCAATGTCTAAAGTTACAGGAAAAGTTGCACAAATTATTGGACCAGTTGTAGACGTAGTGTTTGACACTACTAACGGAGAACTTC
>JBIPOM010000280.1:0-4352 GCA_044379175.1 Flavobacterium sp.
AGCGCGGGCCACCAAGAACGACCCCGTTACGTTTACGCGCATTGTCTTTTCAAAAACTTCAAGGGTCATGTCACGAGCGTCTACAAAGGATTCTTCAATCCCAGCGCAATGAACGACACCATCAAGTCGCCCGTACTCTGCAATTGTGGCTGCAACAAGTGCCTCTACTTCAGACTCAATTGTGACATCAGCACCTAGGCAAATACCGTTTGTGAGATCCTTCATTTCTTGTAGTGGTGCCGATGCAAAATCAGTGCAAACTAATTGGTCTCCACGTTCTGCAAGCTTTAGAGCTGTCGCTCGACCAATTCCAGACGCAGCTCCGGTTACTAAGGTTACTTTTTTGGTATTCATTATCTGCTCACCGATTTATCTAAATCGTTAAGGAAGTTCTCAACAACTGGATAAAACAAATCTGGTGTTTCAAGATGAGAACTGTGTGAAGCACCAGGCACCAAGAACCAATCGGCACCAGAAATTCCATTAGCGACAGTACCCATAACTTCTGGAGTTGCCTCGTCAAATTCACCAGAGATACAAAGTGTTGGCACCGAAATCTCCTTAAGTCTGGGCCTAACATCCCAATTCTCAAGAGGTGTCATGGCACCACCGCTATCAAACTCTGATCCGCCTGCCATAACTTTATAAACCTCGTTATCACTAGCCAGTGCGGCTTCCGACAGTTGAACGCAATCTGGAAGTGGGTCAAGGCGGCAAACAAATCTACAATTGTACTCATGTTCAGCCGCTTTGAATTCCGGAGATTCCGTATCGTTTGTTATTCGAGATCTTCTTATCGTTGCTTGAATCTCTTCAGGTAAGGTGGCAACTAATTTTTCCGTTGCAACTCTAAATTCCACAATACTTGCCAAGGTTGAATAAAGGATTAGTCCTCTAAGTCCAGCGGGCTGGGTAAGCGCAAATTCAATTGCTAGCATTCCACCCCAAGAGTGCCCAAGTAAAACGTATTCCCCTAGATCAAGTTCAGCAATTAGAGTTTCCAGCTCACGAACAAAAAGCTCTACAACGAACATTGAGGAATCATGCGGAATGTCTTTGAGGGAAGATTTTCCACACCCAATTTGGTCATACCTAACAACTGCACGATTCGATTTCGCTAATACTTCCATAGGTTCCATAGAAAAGGATGGGTACCCAGGCCCACCGTGTAGCAAAATTACCGGAATGCCATCTGACTGCGGACTTCCAGTGACTTGGTACCAAGTTGAGAAGCCATTGAAGGAAACTCGACCCTCTTTGATGGGAGTGTTGGGTATTACTGGCTGTGATTCATTCATGAATAATCATTTTCCGTCACGATAGAGGTTTGAGGAGCTCACTTCGGTTAGCCATTTTCGTTTCGATTTGCTGCATGATTACCTGCAATCCATCCGAACGTGGCAGCTAAACCTAACGTAGTGCCGCCAGCCCAATAAGCTTGTCCCGCAGGTGAGGCTATGCAGTTACCAGCACCATAAAGTCCAGGAACAAATGATCCATCACTTCGCAATAGTCGAGAATTGATATCGATTCTTGGTCCACCTTTTGTGTCCAAAGTTCCAGGCACCAGCACTACTGCGTAGTAAGGTCCGGTTTCCGCAAATCCATGCATCGTTGGGTTTGGCATATCATTGACTCGCGCTTCACCCGATCGCCGTCGTTCAGTGCTTGTTCCGCCGCGGGCGAAGTCTTCGTCAATTCCTGAATCTGACATTGTGTTCCAGCGACTAATCGTTTCAGCAAGTCCGTTTGAAAAATCTCGGGATAACTTAACGCCAGGCAATAAGTTTTGAAACTTTGAAAGCTTCTCGTCAATCTTTTGCGCTAGTTCATCCCAGGTTTGTGCAACTATTTCGTGCCCTTCGCCTGGAGTTCTCGGCAACGGATTCCCGCCACCGTCAGTTACTGGCGCATCTCCTGGCATTTGTCGACAACGCTGTGAGACTGAATCGTCATAGATCATCACCAAGGGAAAGTTTGGATAGCTTGCAGTCGCAGAGTCCCACTGGAAAAAAGCCCGAGTCATTTCGTTGTAAGTTGTCTTCTCATTTACTGCACGTTGACCGAATCGATTTACAAGGATCATGCTGTCTCCGGGAAGCCTAAATGCTGCACTAACTGGATATGGCGCCAGATCAAGAACCATAGGGGCATACCAAGCTTCGTTCATATTCGCGATGTCTAGACCTAATGCACCAGAGATGCGAACTAAGTCACCAGTGTTTCCGTCGGATGCTAGCCCGCCCAAAACAGGTCCTCGCAAATGGGAACGAATTAATTCGACATCTCGGGTAAAGCCACCTGTTGCCATAACGACACCCTTTAGGCTTCGCACCAGCATCATTCGAGCTGCTCTATCTCCAGATGAAACTCCAATAACAGAACCTTCTTCATCGACAATTACACCGCGAACTGGACTAGAGGTTCTAACTTGCACTCCTAGCTCAACCGCAACATTTTTCATAGACTCGACAATGTCTGCGCCGGTCCCTTCAGAACCATCGTTGCGAGCGAAATACAGTCCCCTGCCCTTTGGTGTCTTGTTTTCAGGCAGATCTGCGTAATAGTCCAAAGTTTCTTCGAGTGGACGCAATGGCAGTGCACCACAATCACTTAGTGCTCCAATTGCTTCCGATCCTCGATCATAAAAAGTAACAAGGAGCTCATATTCATCTTGCGGCAATCCTAAGTTTCGCGAATCGGGGTTAAACAATTCAGGACGTGATAGTCGAGATAAGTACCGCAGGGTTTCATCCTTGGATTCGATAATTCCGAGTTCCTTAAGCCAAGGGTGATTGCAGATCCAAAACCAAGTGCTGGCAATTTCATCAGTTCCGCCGCCTGCTTTTGCAGTTGTGCCACCAATAGAACTTTCCTTCTCAAGCACCAAAACTGATGAACCTTGGAGGGCAGCAGCAATCGCTGCCGACCAGCCAGCGGCTCCCGATCCAGCTACTACAACATCTACTGTGGTGTCCCAAGGGACATCCTCAATATCAGCGAGTTGTACTAGTTCAGCAGTAGAAACATCGCTCATTACAGTACTTCGATCTCGCGCACTATTATTCGTTCGAATCGGGAAACATGTGCCAAGGTGTCTTCTCGTGACTCTGAAGCTGTCGGCCTGCCATACACCTCTTCAAATGCTTCTTCTGAACTAAACCACTGCTCTGCGACACCGTCCCATTCGCAGTCGGCTGTTGGCTTACCTGCCCAATTATCGTCATCCGATGTTCGGATGTTTACTGTGTATTTAACAAGTTGTGGCTTTTGTCTTTCAGCAATCATATGTAAGTGCTCTTCCCACCAAGAAGTAAACTCCTGCAATGAAAGACCTTCGGCTCGCTTTAAAAACCACATAACTTTTATCATTGAAACTCCCCGTCTCCTAAATCCACTTCTTGTTTGTTTGAGATCTTTCTTAACTACTCACCTAACGGCATGATTAGTTTTGTCGGGGAATCCTTGCTGTGTAGCACTCTCAGGTTTACTTCTGGATGATCTAGCAGCCCATCTCCATTAGGAATGATTAACGCAGACCACGGAGATCTCACTGTCAAGCGCAAGCGCGATCCTTGCCCAATTGTGCGAGAACAAAATCTAAAATCATCCAACACAATCACATTACGCTCACCCACGAGTAAAGTCCCCTGTGCGGTGGTGTTAAACCTGCCCAATCTAGCTAATTCACTTGATAAAAATATTGAGGAACCATCTGGTCTAATTTCGTGAAGTAAAACGGACAGATCTGCTTCTGGTTGATCGGGAATGATCTCGAGGCTTAGTTTTGGTTTTCCAACAATTGTTAGTGGCTCCTCGAAAGGATCTGAATGGTAAACCAGTCCATTTCCATTCACGGAAACGGTAAAAATCTGGTTGGTTGGATCGTTACCAGCCTGCGTCAAAAGCAAACTGTTATAAGTAGGAGCAAACAGTGGGTTATCGACATTCGCAACTGGCCTAGGAATCATTTCTAGGTCAAGTGCTCTGGAATCTTTTGGATTGAGAGTGATTACATAATCCGGCCCATCCAATTCATCTGAAGTCAGCCAACCTGAATGGAATACATCATTTTTGCCGGGCAGAGAATGCAAATTTAAGTTCAAGGAATCTTTTGTAGCTCGCTCAAGCGAAGTATTAGTCCGCCACTCTTCAGCTCCAGCCACATAGTAAACGAAGCGATCGGACAAAAGCTTTGGCTTTTCTTCCCCAAACAATATGTGGCGGAACCAATCGGCTCGAAGTGCACGCATTGACAACTTTGCTGCTTCTGCAAATTGCAGCTCGCCTACCGAATTTTCACCAGAATCAGTTCCAGCATGATCCCAGGGGCCAATTAATAGATGGCTCTT
>JBIPOM010000178.1:0-4246 GCA_044379175.1 Flavobacterium sp.
AGCGGTAATTCCAAAAGAAAATCCAAATAAATTAATTTTAAGTCGTGTTACTTTTTTAAATTCGGTTCGTCGTGTAGCGATTTTTGCTAACAAAACTACGCACCAAATTCGTTTAAAAATTGCAGGTACTGAATTAAATATTTCTGCAGAAGATATTGATTATTCAAACAAAGCAGACGAACGTTTAACGTGTGATTATCACGGAGACGATTTACAAATTGGTTTCAACTCACGTTTTTTAACAGAAATGTTAAACAATTTAACTAGTGATGAAATTCAATTAGAAATGTCATTGCCAAACCGAGCCGGAATCCTTACTCCTATTGATGGATTAGAAGAAGGTGAAACCGTTACAATGTTAGTAATGCCAGTAATGTTGAACAACTAAAATATACAATCAACCTAACTACTACTTAAAACCACAATTGCTTTTTGCTTTTGTGGTTTTTTATTGGTGGTATGGGTACACGGATGAAGCAGATTACAATGGATTAAACTGATTTTTAAATTTGATAATTCGTAGCCAACGTTTGTCACCTTGAAAGGGTCTCACACTATACGCTTCACTTTTGTACTTAAACAAACAAGATGTGTTTTCCAAGTCAAATAGCTTTCAAAAAAAAAACTATTCACTAAGTACTACTTACTAAGTACTAAAATTTTATCTTTGCCAAGAAACAAAACGTATCATATGATTCTACAAGAAACCATAGTTGCCTTAGCTACACCATCAGGTGCAGGAGCAATTGCTATAATTCGATTATCTGGTAAAGACGCTATTTGTATTGCTGCCGAGGTATTTCATTCGGTTTCTGGAAAAGACATTACAAAACAAAAAACGCATACAATCCACTTAGGACATATTATGGATGGTACAAAAGTATATGACCAAGTTTTGCTTTCCATTTTTAAAGGTCCAAATTCTTACACTGGCGAAAATGTAGTTGAAATTTCTTGTCACGGTTCAGTTTTCATTCAACAACAAATCATTCAGTTATTGCTTCGTAAAGGAGCTAAAATGGCGCAAGCAGGAGAATTTACTTTACGAGCCTTTTTAAACGGAAAATTAGATTTATCACAAGCAGAAGCTGTTGCTGATTTAATCGCATCAGATAACGAAGCGAGTCACCAAATCGCGATGCAACAAATGCGTGGTGGATTTAGTAACGAAATTGCAAAACTCCGTGAAGAATTATTAAACTTCGCCTCTTTGATTGAATTGGAATTAGACTTTGCAGAGGAAGATGTAGCTTTTGCAGACCGAACCGCTTTTAATGAATTATTAACACGAATAGAATTTGTTTTAAAACGTTTAATTGACAGTTTTGCAGTAGGAAACGTAATTAAAAACGGAATTCCTGTAGCCATTGTAGGCGAACCCAATGTAGGAAAATCAACGCTATTAAACGCATTATTAAATGAAGAACGCGCCATAGTCTCAGATATTGCTGGAACCACCCGAGACACTATTGAAGACGAATTAGTAATTGACGGAATTGGTTTCCGATTTATTGATACCGCAGGTATTAGAGAAACAAAAGACGTAGTAGAAAGCATCGGAATTCAAAAAACGTTTGAGAAAATTGAACAAGCGCAAGTTGTAATCCTTTTGCTTGATGCAAAAGAATTACAAGTTTCAGGTTTAAAGTTTCAGGTTGAAATCGAAAAAATTAAAAACAAATTTCCTCAAAAACCACTTTTAGTTATCATAAACAAAGTTGATTTGCTTTCTAAAGATGCTGTTGAAGCTATTCGCCAAGAACTTGAAACGTTAAACCTGAAACTTGAAACTATTTCCGCCAAACAAAAAACAGGTATTGATGAACTAAAAAACACCTTGCTTTCCTTTGTAAATACTGGTGCTTTACGAAATAATGAAACCATTGTAACCAACTCACGTCATTACGATTCGTTATTAAAAGCGTTAGAAGAAATTCAGAAAGTAAAATGGGGCTTAGATGCTGGAATATCATCTGATTTAATGGCAATTGACATCAGAAGTGCTTTATATTTCTTTGGTGAAATTACGGGCGAAGTAACAAACGATGAGTTACTTGGCAATATTTTTGCTAACTTCTGTATCGGCAAATAACGTAGCGCTTCCTTTGTTAATAAATTAATTAACAATTTACTTTTAAATTAGCAATTACTTTTATAGATTTGATACATATCAAGATCCTAACCGATTTTTATATTTTATTTTCCCCAAAATCTAAAATTAAAATTTATAATGCCGCTATTTCAACCTTCAGTGCTCAAAAAATATTTGAGCCAACAAGATATTACTAAAATTGCAACAGCTTATGCTGAATATGCTGCCTATTTTAATAATAGCACTATTCAAGCAAATATTCACAACAATATAGAAAAGCAATTTCAGAAAGAGTTTCTGAGAGAATTTTTTGTAATTATATTTGGAAATTTCACTACAATTAAATCAATAAACAAATGGCATTAAGCTGGAACGAAATAAAAGACCGAGCAGTTAAATTTTCCAAAGAATGGAAAGATACTACCAATGAAGAAGCGGATGCTAAACCCTTTTTAGACGCTTTTTTTGATGTCTTTGGAATTACCCGAAAAAAGATTGGAACGTTTGAACACCGTGTAAAAAAACTATCTGATGCCGATGGCTACATTGACCTACTTTGGAAAGGAACTATCTTGGTAGAAATGAAAAGTCGAGGTAAAAACTTGGACAAAGCCTTTCAACAAGCCATTGATTACACACATGGTTTAAAACAAAACGAATTACCAAAATACGTTTTAGTATGTAATTTTCATATTTTCAGGTTATACGATACTGAAGAACAAACCACATTACAATTTACTTTAGATGAATTAATTCATAACGTTCAAAGCTTCGGCTATCTTTTAGGTTATCAAAAGAAAACGTATAAAGAGCAAGACCCTGCCAACATTAAAGCAGCCGAATTAATGGGAAAACTCCACGACCGATTAGAAGAAATTGGCTATGAAGGACATCCCTTAGAAGTGTATTTGGTTCGAATTTTATTCTGTTTATTTGCCGAAGACACCACCATTTTTGAAAAACAACAATTTCAAGATTATATAGAACACAGAACTGCTGAAGATGGAAGCGATTTAGCATCCAAAATTCAAGAATTGTTCCAGGTTTTAAATACGGCAAAAGACAAACGATTCAAAAACTTAGACGAGCAATTGAACGACTTTCCGTATGTGAATGGAAAATTGTTTGAAGAAATTTTACCAATGGCAAGTTTTGATAGCAAAATGCGCCAAGCCTTGTTAGATTGTTGTTACATCGATTGGAGTAAAATTTCACCGGCTATTTTTGGTTCCATGTTTCAAAGTGTCATGAATCCTAAAGAACGTAGAAACTTAGGAGCGCATTACACCAGTGAAAGCAATATCTTAAAACTGATCAAACCCTTGTTTTTAGATGAATTGTGGGCAGAATTTGAATCTATTAAAAGCAATAAAAATAAATTGCCCGAATTCCATAAAAAAATTAGCCAACTCAAATTCTTAGACCCCGCTTGTGGTTGTGGAAATTTCTTAGTGATTACCTACCGTGAATTGCGTTTATTAGAATTAGAGATTTTACGAGCCTTATACAAATCTGGGCAAGGAATTCTTGATGTTCGAGAAATAATGCTTTTGGATGTGGATATGATGTGCGGCATTGAATACGAGGAATTTCCAGCTCGTATTGCCGAAGTTGCCATGTGGTTAATTGACCACCAAATGAACATGCAAATTAGTAATGAATTTGGACAATACTTTGCACGTTTACCATTAAAAAAATCAGCTAAAATATTTCACGGAGATGCCTTAGACGTTAATTGGGAAGACGTAGTTTCTAAAAAAGAGCTAACACATATTATTGGAAATCCACCTTTTATTGGTTCTAAGATTATGAGTCAATTCCAAAGAGATCAAATTGTAAAAGAATTTGAAAATAGTCAAGGAAGTGGCGTTTTAGATTATGTTACAGGCTGGTATTTAAAAGCCGCAAAATATATTCAAGACACCAAAATTAAAGCAGCCTTTGTTTCAACCAATTCTATTGTTCAAGGGGAACAGACCAGTATTTTGTGGGGACAAATGATAAATAAATATGGCGTTAAAATACATTTTGCGCATCGTACTTTCAAATGGAGTAATGAAGCCAAAGGAAATGCAGCAGTGTATTGTGTTATAGTTGGTTTCGCAAATTTTGATTCAATAAATAAAAGAATATTTGAATACGAAGATATAAAAG
>JBIPOM010000041.1:0-15326 GCA_044379175.1 Flavobacterium sp.
CACCACACGGAACACCTATAAAAACAACCGCTTCAGGAGTTGTAGAAGCCACGGGGTATAGTTCTGGAAACGGTAATTTTGTAAAAGTAAAACATAACGGAAAATACGCCACACAATACTTACACATGTCGAAAATTTTAGTTCGTAGAGGGCAATCGGTAACGCAAGGACAAATTATTGGAAAAGTCGGAAGTACCGGTTTAGCTACTGGGCCTCACGTGTGTTATCGTTTTTGGAAAAATGGCGTACAAGTGGATCCTTTGCGATTAAAGTTACCTTCTTCGGAACCAATGACTAAAAAGCAAAAAACAAAATATTTAGCTACAATTGCACCGCTTAAAAAAGAATTAGACGAAACCACTGCAAAAACATTTAAAGAATAAACCAATTTATCATGAAATTACAACATATCAATCCAACCGAAACAAAAGCTTGGCAAAAATTAACAACTCATTTTTCAAAAATTGAACGTCAGTCTATTCAAGATTTGTTTCAAAATGATGCCAAAAGAGCAGAAAAATTCAATATAGAATGGAATGATTTTTATGTAGATTTTTCAAAAAATAATTGGACAGAAGAAACCATACAATTACTTATTGAATTAGCAAATGAAGTAGGATTAAAAGACGCTATTTCAAAGTATTTTTCGGGAGAAAAAATAAACGAAACTGAAGACAGAGCCGTGCTTCATACCGCATTACGTGCTAATGAAAACGATGTGGTTTTATTTGAAGGAAAAAATGTGATTCCTGAAATTTATGAGACAAAAAACAAAATTAAAGATTTTACAAATAAAATTGTTTCTGGTGACGCAAAAGGATATTCTGGAAAACCATTTACCGATGTAGTGAATATTGGAATTGGAGGCTCAGATTTAGGGCCAGCGATGATTGTAGAAGCGTTGCAATTTTATAAAAATAATTTAAATACGCACTTCATTTCTAATGTTGATGGCGACCATGTAAAAGAAACAATAAAAAAATTAAATCCAGAAACTACTTTATTTGTAATCGTTTCTAAAACGTTTACCACACAAGAAACTTTAACCAACTCGGAAACCGTAAAAAAATGGTTTTTACAATCTGCAACAGAAAAAGATATTGCCAAACATTTTGTGGCCGTTTCTACAAATTTACAAAATGTAACCAACTTTGGAATTGCACCTGAAAACATTTTCCCTATGTGGGATTGGGTTGGCGGAAGATTTTCATTATGGAGTGCAGTTGGTTTAACTATAAGTTTAGCCGTTGGATACGATAATTTTAATCAGTTATTAAAAGGGGCGAATAAAATGGATGTGCATTTTGCAAACACGCCTTTTGAAAATAACATTCCAGTAGTATTAGCATTATTAAGTATTTGGCATAATAATTTCTTTGGTGCCGAAACAGAAGCACTAATTCCATATACGCAATATTTACAAAAACTAGCACCTTATTTACAACAAGGCATCATGGAAAGCAACGGAAAATCTATTGCTAGAAATGGAAAACCCGTAAATTATGAAACTGGAACCATCGTTTGGGGCGAACCAGGAACGAATTCGCAACACGCATTTTTTCAGTTAATTCATCAAGGAACAAAATTAATACCGACTGACTTCATTGGCTTTATTAAACCACTTTATGGCGAAAAAGACCATCATAACAAATTAATGTCTAACTTTTTTGCGCAAACAGAAGCGTTACTAAAAGGAAAGCCAAGTGAGCAAGTTCTTTCTGAATTTTTAGCACAAGGTAAAACAGAAGCAGAAGTAGCACATTTAATTCCTTTTAAAGTTTTTGAAGGAAATAAACCAACCAACACTATATTAATAAATAAATTAACTCCAGAAAGTTTAGGTGAATTAGTAGCCATGTACGAACACAAAATTTTTGTTCAAGGAATTATCTGGAATATATACAGTTATGATCAATGGGGAGTTGAATTAGGAAAACAATTAGCTAACTCAATTTTAAGTGAAATGGAAAGTAGAAACATAACTGTTCATGATAGTTCTACGATAGCTTTATTGAACAAATTTTTAAAATAAAAAAATGTTAATGTTATCTTAATGCTATTAGATTTTTTTTTTATAATTTTGACAAAAATTTATAACTAAAAAAACATGAAAAAGAACATTTATTGGTTTTTTCTATTTCTTTCGGCTTTCGGATTTTCACAGGTTACAAAATCAGCCATTACTGGTACTGTAAAATCGTCAACAGGTGAATCCCTTGCAGCTGCGGTAGTAGAGATTAAACACATTCCAACAGGAACCAAATACTTTTCGACAGCTGACGAAAAAGGAAACTATTCAGCAAATTCTGTAAGACCAGGAGGACCTTACACTATCAAAGTGAATTATGCGGGATACAATCCTTTTGTAATTGAAGACATTACTGCTCCTTTAGGAAACTCAATTGTAATCAATATTGAGTTGCAAAGCGCAATCAATTCCATTGAGGAAGTTAAAATTGTATCTGTAAACTCTAAAGATGCATTTAACAAAAGTAAAACGGGTGCTGGACAGCAATTTTCTAACAGAGAAATTAACTCTGTACCGATTATTGGTTCTAGAAACATTAACAGTATTACGAAATACAATGCAAACGCTGGAAGTAATGGAACGTTTGGAGGGCAAGACTCTCGTTTGAACAATTTTACAATTGATGGATCTGTTTTTAATAACGGATTTGGTTTGGGATCAGATACTCAGGCTGGTGGAAGAACAGGTTCTACAGCAATTTCATTAGATGCTATTGAACAACTTCAAGTAAACATTGCTCCTTTTGATGTAAGACAATCTGGTTTTACAGGTTCTGGAATTAATGCTGTAACAAGAAGTGGAACAAATGAAGTTGAAAGCTCAGTATACCACTCTTTTAGAAATAACGAAAAAGAATTTTTAGGAGATAGAGCCAGAAATATTAAAATAACACCTGCTCAATTTCAAGAAAAAATTTGGGGTGCACGTGTTGGTGCTCCAATTATTAAAGATAAATTGTTTTTCTTTGGTAACTTTGAAACAATTGACAACGTAAGTCCTGCAACAACTTGGACATCTTCAGGTTCGCCTTTAAGTGGCACTCAGGTTTCTGAAACAGCTTACACAGATTTAGTGAATGTTTCAAACTTATTAAAAAATTCATTTGGTTATGATACAGGAGCATTTGAAAATTTTGATGCCGTTAGAGAATCGAAAAAGTTTTTAGCAAGAATTGACTGGAATATTAACGATAACCATAAATTAACGGCGCGTTATGTACATCACGATTCAGGAGCTGATGAATTAATTTCAAATTCAAACTCTGCTGGTTTTGGTAACAGAAGAACAAACGTTTTCTCTATGTCATACAAAAATAGTGGTTACGTTATTGAAGACAACACAAGATCTGCTGTTTTAGAATGGGACTGGAAAATTTCAGAAAAATGGTCAAATAACTTTATTGCCGGATATGATAAGCAATTAGAAAACAGAGGTTTACAAGGTGGTGGACTTTTCCCAACTATTGACATTAAAAAAGGAGCAAATAACTACATTTCTGCTGGTTTGGACCCTTTTACTCCTTCTAATTTATTAGACTATTCTACACTTCACTTTACCAATAATATTACTGGAAACTTCGGAAAACACACCTTATTGTTTGGTGCAAATTATGAAAGATTTGTGTCTAACAATAATTTCTTTCCTGCCTCAAACGGAGTGTACATCTTTGATACTTTAGCTGCTTTCCAAGGAGCAGTAGCTGAAACTGTAGCAAATAATGGTGCACCTGCTACATCAGCAGCAAATTTGCCATCAAGATTTCAATATAGATATTCTGCTTTACCAGGTGGTGCAGAACCAATGCAAGTTTTAAAATCAAACAAAATTGATTTGTATGCACAAGATGAGTACAAAGCTGCAGATAATTTAAAACTTACTTTTGGTATTAGAGCAACTGCTGTTAGTTTAGTAGATACAGCATTAGAAAATCCTGCTGTAACTGCAATGACTTTTGCAAATGGAGAAAAATTTAATACAGGAAGTATGCCGGAAACACAATATTTATTCGAACCAAGATTTGGATTCAATTATGATGTGAGTAAAGATGCAAAAACTATCGTTCGAGGTGGAACAGGTATTTTTACAGGTAGACCTCCTTTAGTTTTCTTATCAAATGCCATTGGAAATAATGGGGTTTTAACAGGTTTTATAGATGTGAGTGGAGCTGATTTAGTAAATGGCGGTTACGGATTTACAGCCAATCCAGGTCAATATTTTACACCAAGTACACCACAATTGCCTTCAACATTTGATTTGGCCTTTACAGATGATAATTTTAAATTCCCACAAGCATGGAAAACAAATCTTGCTGTAGATCAAAAATTACCGTTTGGTTTTGTAGGTACATTTGAAGGAATTTACAGCAAAAATATAAACGAAGTTTTTTATTACAATGCTAACTTAGCTGCACCAGTTGGAACTATCAATAACGGCGGTGATACGAGACCTTTCTATTCAGGAACAGATGCTGGAGCTAGAGTAAATAATAATGTTTCTAATGCAATCGTATTATCAAACTCAAATCAAGGTTATTTTTATTCTACAACATTTAAATTAGAATATCCATATAAAAATGGATTTTGGGGATCAGTTGCTTATACATATTCAAATGCTCAAGATTTATTATCTGCAGGATCTATTGCCGCGGGTTCATGGACAGGAGCGAGATCTGTGTTAGGAAATAATAACTTAGATTTATCTAATTCAAATAACAATACACCACATAGAATTGTAGGTTTATTAGGGTATAAATTAAATTATGGAACTAAATATGGTGGCTCTACATCATTTAACATTGGTTATATCGGAGAAAAAGCAAACCCATATTCTTACACTTATGGCGGAGATATTAATGGTGACCGAGTAAATGGTAACGATTTATTATATGTACCTAATAATATATCTGAGATAAGATTTGTAGATATTACTCAAAATGTTGGTGGAGTAAATCAAGTATTATATACTGCTGCACAACAAGCTGCTGCTTTTGATCAATTTATAGAGCAAGATTCTTATTTAAAAGGAAAACGCGGACAATATGTAGATAGAAATGCCGCAGAATTACCAATGTTACATCGTTTAGATTTATCGGTAACACAAGATTTTTATTTAAAAATTAAAGGTAAAAAGCAATCTTTTCAATTTAGAGCAGATATTTTAAACTTCACTAACTTATTAAACAATAGCTGGGGTGTTTCACAAAGAGTAACTAATACTCAAATTTTATCTGTGAGAGAAGCTCCAAGTTCAGCTAATAACTACATACCAGGTTTCCAAATGGCAATTCAAACAGATGATAACGGACAAAGATATTTAACAAAAGATACCTTATCTAACAATTCATCAGTATTTGATGTTTGGCAAGCGCAGTTCACATTAAGATATACATTTGGAAAATAATATTAATAAATAAAAATAATTTAAACATGAAACTAATTAATAAAATATCAAAAGCATTTGCAGTAGTAACTGTAGCTTTATTATCATTTTCTTGTGAAAGTGATAAAGAAAATATAATTGAAAAATATCCAACAATTGTAGAGATTCTAGATGCTGATGCAGCAAATTATAGTATTTTAAAAGCTGCTTTAGTAAAAACGGATTTACTAAACACGTTCAGAAATCCAGGATCATATACGGTATTTGCTCCAAAAAATAGCGCTTTTATTGCAGCAGGTATAACTGAAGCGACAATTACGGCTACAACAGCATCAGCTGATATTGCTGCATTAAGAAGAATATTACAATATCATGTATTATCAGTAGGCACTTTGTCAGCAGATTTCCCAAGCAATGGTTATGTAAACTCATTTTCTCCTTTTGGTACTTCAACATCAATTTCAATTAGTTTACACACTAATAAATCAAATGGTGTAGTATTAAATGGTGGAAATACTAACGGTGGTGCAACTGTTTTACAAGCGGATATAAATGCAAGTAATGGTGTTGTACATGTTATTAGTCATGTATTAAGTATACCAAAAATTCATAACCTAATTATTGCAAATCCTGATTTATCTAGTTTAGTTGGTGTATTAACATCAACACCACAAGCTGCTGTATTAACGGATATCACTACAACTGCTACAGGTGCTACAAATGCATTATCTCGTACGGTTTTTGCTCCAACTAATGCGGCGTTTACAAGCGCATCATTTTTAACTGGTCAATCAGATGCTAATATTACTAAGGTTTTAAGATATCATGTAGAAAACAATAATCGTAGAGCAAGTTCATCAACTTCATTCGCTTCAACTGCTACAACTATTACAACGCAATTAACAGGTCAAACTATAGCTATTGCAGCAGGAACAGTTAAAATTGCTGATATCACTACAACAAATGCAAACATTAGAACTATTAATATACAAGGAACTAATGGAGTAGCGCATATTATAGATAAAGTATTACAACCTACTTTATAAAATTTTTAAAGAAATTCCTAAACCGTTCCAATTGATTTTGGAACGGTTTTTTTTTATATTTTAAAATCATACATTTACAAAAAAATACAATATGGTATTAAGTAGATTTTGGTTGGCTATTTTTATTTCTTCTATAGTGTTTATTATAGTAAGTTTATTTGCAGGAAACACCTATTCCGTAGATTATGTCTTAAATGGAAAAAAAGATGATCCGATTTTAATTTCGGAAAAGTTTTTAAAAGAAATCCCTACATTTATTAAAGATAGTATTCAAAAATCGGAAGAAAAAACGTTTACTATAAATAGAGATACATTAAATCCAGATACTACTTACGTTTATAAAAACCAAACAGTAAAAATTTACAGTGGCAAACAAAAATCTGATGGTTTATTGCCTACTTGTAAAACTAGTTTGTTTGATATTGTTCTGCCACTTATGGCGTATTTGGCTTTCTTTTGCGGGTTAATGGAATTGTTAATTATTTCTGGTGCTTCCGAAAAATTAGCTAAAAAATTAAGCCCATTTTTCTCACAAATATTTCCTTCAGTACCTAAAAATCACGAATCGGTTTCCTACATGACATTAAATTTTGCAGCAAATTTCTTAGGGCTAGATTCTGCTGCTACTCCTTTCGGATTAAAAGCTATGGAAAGTCTACAAACACTTAATCCAGACAAAGACAAAGCTAGCGATGCGCAAATTATGTTTATGTGTTTACATGCCGCTGGGTTAACTTTAATTCCAACATCCATTATTGGCTATCGTGCAGCAGCAAATGCGGAAAATCCAGCAGATGTAATGTTACCTTGTATCATCACCTCATTTATAGGCACCATTGCTGCCTTATTAATTGTTGGAATCAAACAGAAAATAAACTTTAAAAGTGCTACTTTAATCGTTGGATTAATGACTATAATTTCTGCAATTACTGGATTATTGTTTTATGTAAACGGATTAAATTTAATAGAAAAAAACTTCTTTACTTCTAATTTATCAGGATTGATGCTAATTGCAATTATTGGAATTACATTATTTTATGCTTTTACTAAAGAAAACAAATTTGTAGAGCAAAAAACCACAATTTTTGATGCGTTTGTATCTGGCGCAAAAAACGGATTAACTACTGGAGTTACTATTTTTCCTTATGTAATGGGAATGTTAGTAGCCATCTCTTTTTTTAGAAATAGTGGTTTGTTTGAAATTATGAGTAACGGAATTTCTTTTGTGTTTTCCAATATTGGTGTAAGCAAACAAATTACCGATTCCTTACCTGTTGCCATGTTACGCCCTTTCAGCTCAAGTGGCTCGAGAGGATTTATGATTGATGCCATGAATACGTTTGGCGTAGATTCATTAACTGGAAGATTGAGTGCTATTTTTCAATGTAGTGCAGAAACCACATTTTATGTTATTGCAGTTTATTTTGGAAGCATTCATGTAAAAAACACGCGATATACTTTAGGGATTATGCTATTAGTAGATTTAATTTGTGTAATTGCTGCGATTGCAGTAGCAAGTTGGTTTTTTTAGAAGTTGGATATATTAATCGATTTTCTCTCAGAATTTATTAAGCAATTCATTTTTGAAAAATTAAAATGGATTGGAATAATAATGAAATGGATTTTCTTTTTTGGCAAAAAACCAATTTCAATAATAAAAAAAGAGAACTGGAACAATAGAATCGGTTTTATTACAATAATAAGTTTAATTGGACTAATTATTTTTTTAGTAAACTAAATATTAATTTGTGTAATTGCCGCGATTGCTGTGGCAAGTTGTTTTTTTTTAGAAGATGATGAAAAAGATTTTAAAAATAGGAAGTTTTTTAATTATTGTTATTTCTTTAATTTTATTACCTCGTGCTATTAAAGAATTTGATACTCAAAAAAATGGAACTTTAACAACGGTAACTGTTTTTTCAGTTCCTATTTCATGTGATATTTCTTCCAAACGTATAAAAGCATATTTTGAGTTTTATATAGAGAACAAAAAATACAGTAAAAATTTTGATGGCCACTGTGATTTAAAACCTGGAGATAGAATTAAATTAATTACAAATAATGATAATTCAATATTTCTTTTCGAAGATGAAAACCCAATTTATAGAATAATTCCGGTTATACTAATATTTGTATTTGGAACAATTTGTTTTTTAAAATCCTATAAGGTTTCAAAAACCTTGTAGGTTTAAAATAAACACCAACAAGTTCAAAAAAGACCTTGCAGGTGAAACAGAAAACTTTTGGAAAACTTGTGTGATATGCGTAACTTTACGCTTCAAAACTCAAACAAATGGACTTTTTATATCAAGACCCGTATCCTATTTTAAAAGACGATACAACGTACAAAAAATTAACTTCAGATTTTGTAAAAATAGAACAACTTGGCGATAGAGAAATCTTAGTGGTGGACCCAAAAGGGTTAGAATTATTAGCACAAGAAGCCATGGACGACGTTTCATTTATGTTGCGTTCGGCACATTTACAAAAATTAAGAAACATTATCGAAGACCCAGAAGCCACAGACAACGACCGATTTGTAGCCTATAATTTATTGCAAAATGCAGCTGTAGCCGTAGAAGGTCAATTGCCTTCTTGCCAAGATACAGGAACTGCAATTGTAGTAGCTAAAAAAGGTGAAAACGTGTACACAGGTGTTGATGATGGCGAATGGTTATCGAAAGGAATTTACAATACCTATCAAAATAAAAATCTTCGTTACTCGCAAATTGTTCCAATTTCGATGTTTGAAGAAAAAAACTCTGGTTCAAATCTTCCAGCCCAAATTGATATTTATGCGAAAAAGGGAAATTCGTATGAGTTTTTATTTTTAACAAAAGGTGGTGGTTCGGCAAATAAAACCTTCTTATATCAAAAAACAAAATCGTTGTTAAATGAAAAATCGTTAGACGAATTTGTTCGCGAGCGTATTATGGATTTAGGAACATCAGCTTGTCCACCTTATCATTTGGCTTTAGTTATTGGAGGAACTTCTGCTGAAGCGAATTTGGCTGCGGTAAAAAAAGCATCAGCGGGTTATTATGACAATTTACCAACTTCTGGAAACATGTCTGGCCAAGCGTTTCGCGATTTGGAATGGGAAAAAAGAATGCAGATTATATGTCAAGAAAGTCAAATTGGCGCACAATTTGGAGGAAAATATTTAACACATGATGTTCGTGTAATTCGTTTGCCTCGTCATGCTGCCTCATGTCCTGTTGGAATGGGTGTGTCTTGCTCGGCAGATAGAAATATCAAAGGAAAAATCACTAAAGATGGGATTTTCTTAGAGCAATTAGAAACCAATCCAAGTCAGTTTTTACCTGCTACAGCACCTCATTTAGAGCCAGCTGTAGAGGTTGATTTGAACAAACCGATGTCGGAAATTTTAGCTGAATTATCGAAATATCCAATCAAAACTCGTTTGAAATTAAACGGAACATTGATTGTGGCTCGTGATATTGCACATGCAAAAATTAAAGAATTACTAGACGCTGGAAAACCAATGCCAGACTATTTCAAAAATCATCCCGTATACTATGCAGGTCCTGCAAAAACTCCAGACAGAATGCCTTCTGGAAGTTTTGGCCCTACCACGGCAGGAAGAATGGATGTATATGTTGAAGAATTTCAAGCTGCTGGTGGAAGTATGATTATGCTAGCCAAAGGGAATCGCAGCAAAGACGTAATGAATGCATGTCACAAATATGGTGGATTCTACTTAGGCTCGATTGGTGGTCCTGCTGCTATTTTAGCTAAAGAAAATATAATGTCGGTAGAAGTCGTTGCATTTGATGAGTTAGGCATGGAAGCTGTTCGTAAAATTACAGTGAAAAATTTTCCTGCTTTTATTATAACTGACAATAAAGGAAATGATTTCTTTGCCAATTTGTAAAATACTAATGCACAACAAATGTTAAATTTTTGTATTTTAAAACAGGTTAATTGTTATTACAACATAAATTAATATATTTGTTAACCAAAACTATAAAATTTCAAAAAATGAAAAAAATAACAACTAATAGTTTCAAACTATTTGTTTTCTGTTTAGGCTTTATTAGCTTCGCTCAAACCGAAAAAGAAATTTTAAATATTACAAAAGATTATAATGTTGAACTAATAAAAAGTAAGGCCAACGAGTTTAAAATTTTAGAAGAAAAAGAAAAAGCAAGAGCATACAATTTCTCCTTGCAAAATAATATTCCTTTAAGCTATACTGATAGTAAAGGAAACTTTCACGAGTTAGTTAGAATTACTTCAGATGGTTTTCCAATATACCAAGCAACTGAAAATCAAGCAGCTGCAAGATCAACTAGAACAGTACAATTAAATTCCGGTGGAAGTTTAGGGTTAAACTTAAATGGCCAAGGAATGGTGGCTAGAGTTTGGGATGGCGGTACAGTTAGAGTAGAACATAATCATTTTGGAGGAAGAGTGGTTTCAGTAGACGATCCAGGAGGGTCAACTTTTGCTCAGCATGCCACTCACGTTACTGGAACAGTACTGGCTAATAGTACAAATTTAGCCCACAGAGGAATGGCTTATGAGGCTAATGGAAGAACGTTCAATTGGACGAATGACGAAACAGAAGTGCTTTCTGAAGTTTTAGGTGGAATGTTGGTTTCTAACCATTCATATGGTGTACCAGTTACTAACCAAGGAAACACCTTACCGTCATGGTATATAGGTACTTATGATCAAGACGCAAAAAATTGGGATGAAATTGCTTATTTAGCGCCCTACTATTTAATGGTTGCATCGGCTGGAAATTCTGGAGACGATCAAAATAATACTGATCCAATATCGTTTGGAATTGATAAATTAACTGGAAACAAAACTGCAAAAAACAATTTAATCATTGCTAACTGTCAAGATGTTTCTGTAAATTCAGTTGGAGATATTTTATCCCCTGCTGTAATTAATAATTCTAGTAGTCAAGGCCCTACTGATGATAGAAGAATAAAACCAGATTTAACCGGAAATGGTACTGGTTTAACATCTACAAATAGCTCAAGTAATACCTCAACAGCTACTCTTACTGGTACATCTATGTCATCACCAAATGTAGCTGGTACTTTGTTGCTTTTACAACAGCATCATAACAATTTAACTACTAAATTCATGAAAGCGGCTACCTTAAAAGGTTTAGCTTGCCATACCGCAGATGATTCTGGAAGTATTGGCCCAGATGTATATTTTGGTTGGGGATTATTGAATGCTAAAGCTGCCGCACAAGCTATAACTTCTAATGGATTGAATGCATGGATTTCTGAAGAAAAATTAGGCCAAGGACAATCTCGAACATTCACTGTAAAATCTTTAGGTACATCACCTTTAATAGCTACAGCTTGTTGGACTGATGTTCCAGGTGACGCAAACAATGGACAAAGAGGTCCTAATAGTTTACACAGAGCTTTAGTTAATGATTTAGATGTAAGAATCACTCGAAATTCGACAACTTTCTTTCCTTGGAAATTAAATGCAGACCCAAATAATGAAGCTACTAGAAATAGTGATAATAATATTGACAATGTTGAACAAGTAAAAATTGACTCACCTGTAGCTGGCGACTATACCATTACAGTTACTCATAAAGGTATACTAGTAAATAATGAACAAGATTTTTCATTAATTATTACAGGTGTATCTTCCAGTTTTGGATTAATTCCAACTTCTGATAATTTAGAAGTTTGTTCTAATCAACAAGCAGTTTTTACATTTAACTACAATCAAACAGGTGGGGTTACTACAAATTTTACTGCATCTGGATTACCAAGTGGTGCTACAGTAGTATTTTCACCGAGTTCAAGAAATTCTAATGGCCCAGTTACTATGACGATTTCTAACTTATCTGCAGTAATTCCTGGAAGTTATAATGTAGGAATTATGGGTAACAATGGTATTGAAACTGAAACAAGATTTAGAAATTTAAAAATTTACAGCACAACATTTACTCCAATTACAACAACTAATCCAACAAATAATCAAGTAGGAGTTGCTACTACGGTTAACTTATCTTGGAATACGCAAGTAAATGCAGAATCATACAGATTACAATTGTCAACATCTTCAGTTTTCACAAATACAATATTAGATACTACTATAAGCGGAAACTCATTTATTGCAACTAATTTAAGTCAACAAACCACTTATTATTGGAGAGTTGCACCTTCAAATAGATGTGGTACATCTGATTTAATAAATGCCACTATCAATAGTTTTCAAACTGGAGTGTTATCATGTGGTAATGAGTTTTCAGCTACAAACTTTAGTAATGCATCAATTGCTAGTACTGCTAACGCATCAGCATCTGTACCGATAACAGTTACAGGAGGAATTACTATAGGAGATTTTAATGTTGCTTTAAATATATCACATACTTATATTCAAGATTTTAAAGTAAAATTAACGGGACCGTCATCAATAGGAAGTCCAGTAATTACCCTTTTAGATCAACCTTGTGGCGACAACGACGATGTACTTTGTGTGATGGACGATGGTGGATTAGATGTAAATTGTGTAAGTACTGCACCATCTTTGATTGGAAATGTAATTCCTTCACAAACATTAACATCTTTAAATGGATTAATTGCAGATGGTATTTGGACATTATCTGTTGAAGACGCTTTCAATGGAGATGGTGGAACAATTAACTCTGTTAAATTGATAATTTGTAATATACAAGTACCTCTTTCTAATGAAGAAGCCGTTTTCTCAAACTTAAAAATATATCCTAATCCAACATCAGGCATTTTAAATATTGATTTAGGAAATCAAAATTTAAGTACTAATTCAATTATTAAACTCTATGATATTCAAGGTAGAATTATTTCATCAAAGGAAATGAATAGCCCAGTAGATACAATAAATATTAGTAATTTATCTGACGGTATTTATATGGTTTCGATTGAAAATGGAAACTCAAAAACTACAAAGAAAATCGTTTTAAACAAGTAATAATTATCTAGAAATAATAAATATAAATTTGAGTTCGGCTATTGTCGAACTCAAATTATTTTATAAGTATTTAATTTTAAATATAGTTATTTAAAAATAGTCAAAAAAAAATATTATTCCATAAACATTCATTTTGATAATTAGATTTATAAAAGAATATAACGGATTTAATTAGTCAAAAAAAGAAGAAA
The DNA here is from genome assembly GCA_044379175.1 of Flavobacterium sp. Classification (GTDB taxonomy): domain Bacteria; phylum Bacteroidota; class Bacteroidia; order Flavobacteriales; family Flavobacteriaceae; genus Flavobacterium. Next base: position 13,602 of record JBIPOM010000041.1, read on the forward strand.
TTAATTTGTTAAAAGAAAACTTAGTTTATATATTTGCACTCCAATTATCGCGGGTATGGTGAAATTGGTAGACACGCCAGACTTAGGATCTGGTGCCGCAAGGTGTGAAGGTTCGAGTCCTTTTACCCGCACAAAAAAGCTCAAAACTATGTTTTGAGCTTTTTTTATTTGACACTTAACATGTACGCTTCTAAAGCTTGCACTTCTTCATTCGTCATGGTTTTTGTGATTTCGAGATTGGCTTTCATAATTTCATATTGCGAAGGATCGACAATAGGATCTGTTTCGCCTTGTAAAAATAATGAAATACTTGCTTTTTTGTCTGTATATATTTTAGAAATATCTTTAATGCTTGGTCCTGAAGTTTTCACATCGGCTTTATGACAAGTAGCACACATACCTTTTCCTTCAAAAATTTCTTTTCCTAACGCTTTAGGTGTTTGATTAACCGAAATTTCCTTTTGTTCAATAGGATTTCCCATAGCATCTGTTTCTGTTTTTTTACCACAACTAATGAGATTTAAAACAAATAATACAATTAGAAGAAACTTGAAATATACTTTCATAATTTATCTATTATTTTGTAATAAAATCGCTGCTTCTTTGGCAAAATACGTCGAAATTAAACTGGCTCCGGCACGTTTGATGCACATTAATTGTTCCATCATAATTTTGTCGTGGTCAAGCCAACCTCTTTCGGCAGCGGCTTTTATCATTGCATATTCGCCAGAAACGTGAAAAACAGTTACAGGAACATTTACCGCGTTTTTTACTTCACGAACAATGTCTAAATACGCAATTCCGGGTTTTACCATGACCATATCGGCGCCTTCTTCTACATCCCAAAGTGCTTCTTTGATAGCTTCGATACGATTGGCATAATCCATTTGGTACGTTTTTTTGTCCTTTGGTACTTCGACATCGGCTTCTCTTGGTGCACTATCTAACGCATCTCTAAACGGACCGTAAAATGCCGAAGCATACTTTGCCGAATAACTCATAATACCTACATTTTGGAAACCTTCAGCATCTAAACCTTGTCTCAATCGCAATACACGACCGTCCATCATATCGCTTGGCGCCACAAAATCGGCACCTGCTTGAGCGTGCGAAACCGCCATTTTTACTAAGGCATCGTTGGTAGCATCATTTGCTACATCACCATTTTTAATAATTCCGTCGTGACCGTAAATCGAATACGGGTCTAAAGCCACATCGGGCATGACAATCATATCAGGACAAGCTGACTTGATAGCACGAATGGCTTGTTGCATCAAACCGTTTGGATTCCACGCTTCTTTGCCTGTATTGTCTTTTAAATCTTCGCTAACTTTCACATAGATATTCACGGCACGAATTCCTAAATCGAATAATTCTTGAACTTCTTTCACCGTTAAATCAATCGAACGACGATAAATTCCTGGCATCGATGGAATTTCGACTTGCATATTTTCTCCTTCTGCGATAAACATTGGAAACATAAAATCACTTGGACTTAATGTAGTTTCGCGAACTAAACTTCTTATGGATTCGTTTACTCTTAAACGACGTCCTCTTTGTAATGGAAACATACTATTTTATTTTTTTGAACCATTAAGGGATTAAGTTTATTAAGGTTTGACTAAATTTTCTTAATCTCTTAATGGTTTAATTTATACCCAATTTATAGGTTTTTCTAATACTTTTACTACTTTTTCTTCTTCGCTACCTACCGCAGGATGATGG
>JBIPOM010000042.1:0-15310 GCA_044379175.1 Flavobacterium sp.
GTACAAAACGCCATTGTTTTAAAATAGGTAACAAATAGGCAAACGTTTTTCCCGTTCCGGTTTGTGCAATTCCCATCACATCTCTACCAGACATAACGATTGGAAAGGCTTTTGATTGGATAGGAGTAGGAGTTGTGAAACCTAAATCGTCTATAGCTTTTTGTAGCGAAATTGGAAGATTAAGTTGTTCGAATGTAACCATTTGTATGAAAATTTAGGCAAAGATAGTGATTGAGAGTTTGTGAAGCAATCTTTTAGATGGTTAGTTGGTTTTTGATAGAAACACGGATTTGACAGATGTAACGGATTTCCACTAATTTTTAATTTTAAACACATAGGCACATAGTTTTTTTTGAAATTATTTAGAAGCTTCGCTTTAGATAGGGAACATAGAAATTTCGTTTTGATATGATTGGAACACGGATTTGACAGATGTAACGGATTTCCACTAATTTTTAATATTAAACACATAGGCACATAGTTTTTTTTTAAAATTAATTAGAAGCTTCGCTTTAGATAGGGAACATAGAAATTGCGTTTGGATAAGATAGGAAAACGGATTTTACGGATTTCACTGATTTTTTAATATAAAAAGTTTGCTATTGATTTTTGCCTTTTTCCTTTTACCTTTGTCCTTTTACCCATACAATGAAACACGAAATTATCATTACGAAAGACGGTTCTACGTCTATTTATATTCCAGAATGGGATGAAACGTATCATTCTAAATTTGGTGCGATACAAGAAGCAAAACACGTATTTATAAAAAACGGATTGGCACTTTTTGAAGATGTTTTGGAAATTTCGATTTTAGAAATTGGTTTTGGTACCGGATTAAATGCATTAATTACGATGTTGGATGCCGAGCACCGACAAATAAAAGTGAATTATGTAGCCGTGGAAGCCTATCCGGTGGCTTTTGAAGATATTGTACAGCTCAATTATGCTACGCAATTGGAAGTACCCAACCGACAAGCGGATTTTGAACAACTACACACGTTGCCTTGGGAAGAAACTATTGAAATAACACCTTATTTTACCCTAACCAAGCGCAAACAATTTTTTAATGACATAACTGATGAAAATACGTTTGATTTAATTTATTTTGATGCTTTTGGCTACAACGTGCAACCCGAGTTATGGAATGAAGTTGTTTTTGAAAAAATGTACGTTGCCCTAAAAAGTAAAGGCATATTAACCACGTATGCGTGCCGTACCACAATTAAAAATGCTATGCAACACGCTGGTTTTGAAACCAAAAAACTACCAGGCGCACCCGGAAAAAGAGAAATGTTGCGTGCGTTGAAAAATGAAATTTATTAGGTACGAGATACCCAATTTTCTAAAGCAAGATTTTCAAAGTTTTTAAAATCTTTTGTGTTTTCTGTTACTAAAGTAAGTTGATTTACAAGTGCTGTAACTCCAATTAGTAAATCAAATTCGTCATTTTGCGGTTTTCCAATTTTGTTTAAACGGACTTTTTCTTCTGCATATTTTTTAATTGAACCATATATTGGAATAATTACAATACCCTTTAAAAAAATATCTACCGCTTTATGTGATTTTATTTTGTCAGAACTGTTTTCTGCACCAAATCTAAGTTCTAAGACTGTTATTTCAGAGATATAACAATTTTCTAAACCTTTGTTTTTAATGATAGTATCAATTTCAAATTTTCCGCGAAGAAAATGAATGCAGATATTTGTATCAAGTAAATATTTCATCAGAATTTAATTTCTTTTGTTCTGAATTTTCTATTTTTTTTGATTTCTGCATTTATTTCATCAGAGGATTTCTCAGTAGAAAAGGCTCCAAATGATTTAAAAAATGCGTTTTCTTTACTTTTAGTATCTGCTTTTATCGATTTTGTAAGTTTTTCAATAAGTTCAAGTTTACTAATTGAATTTAAACTTTCGAATAAACCATAATAATTTTCTATAATATTTTTATCAGTAAATGTCATTTTTACAAATTTATAATTCAAATATATAAAATATTTTTTGTTTTACAAGAATTGATTAGTTTCGTGCGTTGAAAAATGGGTAAAGGTTTAGTTACCACGCGAAAGGATTCGCGCGGTAGCTGTGAAAATTTTAATTAACTACTTTTACTAAATCATTATAATACCAAAAAACTGAATTTGGTCCTGAATTTGAAATGTGTCTTTTATTTATATAAGGTTGAACAGAACCACTGCGAACAAAAGTTATTTTAGTTGTATCATTGTATTTTATTTGCACGTTATTTTCATCGGTAACAAGACAGTTTTGACTGGTTACTATTATTTCATTCCCTATGTTGTCTTTTGCGTTTTGGTTGTACAATATAATTCTATTTTTTTTTACTTCAAGATAAATAGTTGTTGAAAAGTTTTCTTTGTATTTCCCTACTAAATTATCGTGTATTAAACCTTGAGTTGTTTGATTGTTTTCTACTTCTGGTGTAGTACAACTATTTAAAGTTAATACTATTGCTATTGATAAGATTAGTTTTTTCATAATTTCTGTTTTTTATTTCTTTTTGTGGAAAATTTAATCTCTAACCCAATAACCATTAGTTACATAAACATTAGGTGTATTGCTATTAGTTATAGTAATACCTAATACATCATCGTTTGTGGTATTTTGGTTATAAGTTGCTAATAGAAGTGTTAAGGTTTCATTATTACCTAAGTCGGCTTTAAATAGTGTACTTCCGTTATCGTCAATAACTGTTCCGTTTGTTCTTGTTAAGTTTTCTACTATTAATTGATTAATTTTTACTTCTGCTTTTACATTTTCGTTTGGTGCAATTCTTTTCCACTTACCTACAAATCTTTGTGGTATAGATAGTATGTTTTCTGTTGTTGTTTGATTGTTTTCTACTTCTGGTGTACTACAACTATATAAAGTTAATATTATTGCTAATGATTGGATCAGTTTTTTCATAATTTTTTTAATTTATTTTTAAAGAATTTTTGTTTTAATAAATTGATTCATTTTTTAACAGCTTTTATACATTCATAATAAACTTTTTTTTATTGTTTCTATTATATTTTCAATTTCATATTCGTATTTTACATAAACTGAATCTTTATTTATATTTTTTTCATAAAGTTTTTTTAGTAAATTTTTTTTTGATAATGGATTTATTGAGTATTTAATTATTACTTCTTGTAAATTTTCTTGTTTATTTAAAGGAAATAGTGATTTATTATAATCTTGAAATGAAAATTTACCATCTTGAACTGAACGCCTTTTTTCTCCAATTTTATTAGTATTATCAGGTTTTATGAAAAAACTACTATTTGAAATTATATTAAGTATTTCTGATTTTGGATTAATTTCAAAATGATCATCACAGTACCAATTTTTGGGTGTTTTATATACCCAAAATTGTCCTATATCATCGAGGTTTCTTTCAATAGCAAAATAAAGTGCAATATCAGGATTTGTAGTCCAATCTAATAATCTTGTTGGTAATCCATAATGTTGTGCCTGCTCAATCCAACGCCATTCATTTTCATAATCATTTGATTCTTCTGATAAATAAATGTATTTTTCTGTTAATTTCATTTCACTTAATACTCTTTTAAATTCGCACAGAATTTTTTTCTCAAGTTCAATTAGATTTTCTTTTTTACTTATATTCCTTGCAATATTTGATTTTAATTCATAACTGTCTTTTGATTGACCTCTATATATTTCACAATAATTATCTCCAATAAATGGCACCCTTCCATTGCGAATCCTATTTACAATTTTTTCAAAATCATAATAATTATTGATGTCGAATTTTTTAATTTCAGAATGGTTCATTTTTAGTAGTATTTGTTTGTGGAATTAGTTTTTTTATGTGAAATAATGCATCGTTTAGTCGCCTACTTATATTTTCTTCTTGTGAACAATCAAATTGAAAACTAAAATAACTTAAATAATTTTTATCATTATTCGATAAATTATATTTAGTCATTTCATTTTTTTTTGTTGTTATTGAGAAATCACAATTTCCTTTATAATCTTTATCCTCATCAAAATATATTGACTCAATTTTTTTTATAGGAATGTTTATTTTATAATTCTTATTTTCAGTCACAGTCATTTTACCTGCTAATCTTTTCACGGCATCATCAGGAAGATCAGTATTTCTATACATTTTTTTCGTTTCGTCATCAACCAAAATTTCTGAAAACTCTGAGCTATATGTTACAATTAGATTATTCTCTGAAATTGAAAAATAGTAGTCATAATATTTTGTTTTGGTTGAAAATGTAAATGTATTTGGTTCTGAATAATGAATATATTCAGTCACATATCTGTTTAGTTTTGAAAGTATCCATTGCTTACTTTCTTTTAAAGATGCATTACTTTCAACTTTTAATTTTTTTTTATCAATGATAGTATCATATTTTACTTCTTGTGTAGAAGAAATTGAATCAAGTGTCAGAGTTGAAATGTTTGACTGAGAACTCTTATTTGAGTTTTGATAATTGTTTTCAAATGTATTAGAATTTTCATATGTGTCAATTAAATCCTTTTCAGCATTTTCTCTAATTGATTTTTGAATTTTTGGTTTTAAAATTGCAATCAATATTATTATTAAAACAAGAATAATTATTATTGAATTATTGAATTTTTTTGATGACTCGCTTTTATTTTGATTATTAGCATTTGAAGTCTTAGTTTTATTTTCTGTTTCCTTATTTTTTGAATCAGTGGAGTTAAAGCTGTTGTTTTTTATTTTTTCATTAACAATTTTTTCATAAGCTTCTTGAATTTCTTTAAAACGCTCTTCAAAATATTTATCACCTTGATTTACATCAGGATGAAATTTTTTTGATAATTTTCTATAAACTATTTTAACTTCTTCTAAAGTTGCGTCTGAAGTTATTCCTAATGTTTTGTAATATTCTGTCATAAATTAAAATTTGAATTTTATTTTTAATTTCTATTACTAAATTATAAACTTAATTTTATAAAAAGTATACGAAAATTGACATTACCTATCGAAAATTGGTGTTATTTTCAAATTCTTTTATAAATATCTAACAAACGTCAGTTTTCTATTTTCAAAAATAAGTAATAAAAATCACATTTCTTTGTAGAATGATTCCTACAAAAATGAAGTAAAAAGTAAAAGGGAAAAAGTTGAAAGTCGAATGTCGAAAGTCGTAAGGGAAAATCGTAAAAGGGTGTTGGAATTTGGAATTTAAAATTTGGAATTTAAATTTTTTTTACAACTTTTCTTGCAATGCTTTTATTTCATCTCTAAACTTGGCGGCTTGCATAAAGTCTAATTCTTTAGCGGCTTTTTCCATTAGTTTTCGTTTGTCCCTAATTTTTTGTTCAATTTCGGGTTTGCTTAGGTACTCGCTTTCGGGTTCGGCGGCTTTATACGCTTGGTTTTCGTAGTATTGTGTAGAAACAGAATTGGCGCTAAAAGCATTGCCCAAACTCTTGTTTAACGATTGTGGCGTTTTGCCGTGTAAGGTATTGTAAGCCGTTTGTTTTTCACGGCGGTAAATGGTTTCGTCAATAGTATGTTGCATACTTGCCGTAATTTTGTCGGCATACATAATGGCTTTTCCGTTAATGTTTCTGGCGGCTCTTCCAACGGTTTGTGTTAACGAACGTTTGCTTCGTAAAAAACCTTCTTTGTCCGCATCTAAAATCGCCACAAGCGATACTTCGGGTAAATCCAAACCTTCACGTAATAAGTTCACGCCAATTAGCACATCAAAAACACCTTTTCGTAAATCTTGCATAATTTCTACACGTTCCAAAGTATCTACATCCGAATGAATGTAACGGCATCGTATCGAAACTTTCGTAAGGTATTTAGCCAATTCTTCTGCCATACGTTTGGTTAGTGTGGTGACTAAAACCCTTTCATCGGCTTCGCATCGCAATTGAATTTCTTCAATTAAATCGTCTATTTGATTCGCACTTGGACGAATTTCTATAATAGGGTCTAATAATCCTGTAGGGCGAATAATTTGCTCTACATACACCCCTTCTGATTTCTGCATTTCATAGTCGGCAGGCGTGGCTGAAACATACAACACCTGATTTTGTAGGGCTTCAAACTCTTCAAATTTTAAAGGGCGGTTGTCCATTGCGGCAGGTAAACGAAATCCGTATTCAACCAAGTTTTCTTTTCTGCTTCTATCGCCACCATACATAGCGTGTACTTGCGATATGGTGACGTGACTTTCATCAATAACCATCAAATAATCGTCTGGAAAATAGTCTAATAAACAGAAAGGACGCGTACCCGGTTCCCGACCATCAAGGTAACGCGAATAGTTTTCGATTCCAGAACAATAGCCCAATTCGCGAATCATTTCTAAATCGAAATTGGTGCGTTCTTCTAAGCGTTTGGCTTCTAAATGTTTGCCAATTTCTCGGAAATATTCGACTTGTTTTACCATATCTTGTTGGATTTCCCAAATGGCTTTTTGTAAGACATCTGGAGAAGTCACAAACATATTGGCAGGATAAATGCTTAACGAATCGTATTTTTCCAATACCTGAGACGTTCGGGCATCAAACGCTTCAATTTCTTCAATTTCATCGCCAAAAAAGTGAATTCGAAACGGTTCGTCACCATAACTTGGAAATACTTCAACCGTATCGCCTTTGATACGAAAGGTTCCGGGCGTAAATTCCATTTCGGTACGAGCATATAAACTTTGCACCAATTGATGCAATAATTTGGTTCGAGAAATGGCTTGTCCGCTTTTTAAAGTAATCACATTTTTCTGAAATTCAACCGGATTTCCAATTCCATACAAACAAGAAACAGAAGAAATTACAATGATATCTCTCCGACCTGAAAGCAGGGCAGAGGTAGTGCTTAAACGAAGTTTTTCGAGTTCTTCGTTAATAGATAAGTCTTTTTCAATATAGGTTCCCGTTACCGGAATAAAGGCTTCGGGTTGGTAATAATCGTAATACGAAACAAAATATTGTACCGAATTATTAGGAAAAAATTGCTTAAATTCCGAATACAATTGTGCGGCTAAGGTTTTGTTGTGTGCTAAAACTAAAGTAGGTTTCTGTACTTCCTGAACCACATTAGCTACCGTAAATGTTTTTCCTGAACCCGTAACCCCTAATAAGGTTTGGTATTTTTCGCCATTGATGATGCCTTTAGCTAATTTTTCAATGGCTTGAGGCTGGTCGCCAGTGGGAACGTAATCGGATACTACTTGGAATTTCATTTTTATTTAAAATATTGAAATGCGAAATTATAATTTTTAACACGAATTACACGAATTAACACAAATAAAAGGGTATTTAAAACTGTAAAATTTATGTTCAACGTTTGTCATGCTGAAAGCATCTCTATTAGTTGAATTGTAAAACTTGCGTGAGACCCTTTCAGGGAGACAAACGTTGTGTTGTTTTTTCCATACCATCTACGTCCAGTTTGTCATTCTGAAAGCATCTCCTTTAGTTGAATTGTAAAACTTTACGAGAGACCCTTTCAAGGTGACAAACGTTGTGGCAAGTTTTCATTTATATTTCGTAAATCAACTCAGTTTTTCAGCCAAATATTTTCCTGTCAACGATTTTTTATTTTTTGCGACTTCTTCCGGAGTTCCGAAAGCGACTAATTGACCGCCATTTTCACCACCTTCTGGTCCGATGTCGATAATATAATCGGCGCATTTTATCAATTCTAAATTGTGTTCAATTACAATTATAGAATGTCCTTTATCAAGTAAGGCATCAAAAGATTTTAATAATTTTTTAATGTCGTGAAAATGCAAACCAGTAGTAGGTTCATCAAAAACAAACAGCATTTTTTCTTTTGTAGCACCTTTCACTAAAAACGAGGCCAATTTAATACGTTGAGCTTCACCACCAGAAAGAGTAGAAGAAGATTGTCCTAATTGCACATATCCTAAACCTACATCTTTTAAAGGTTGTAGTTTTTGAGTAATTTTATTCTGATTATGTGTTTCAAAAAACGCAACGGCTTCATCAATGGTCATTTTTAATAAATCGTCGATGTTTTTGCCTTCGAAATTGACTTCTAATACTTCTTTTTTGAAGCGTTTTCCGTTACAGGTTTCGCATTCTAAATGCACATCTGCCATAAATTGCATTTCTATGGTAACTTCACCGTCTCCTTTACATGTTTCACATCGTCCACCATCTACATTAAATGAAAAGTGTTTGGCTTGGTAATTTCTTAATTTTGAAGTGGTTTGTTTGGCATATAATTCTCTAATATCATCGTACGCTTTAATATACGTAACTGGATTGGAACGCGAACTTCTTCCAATAGGATTTTGATCTACATATTCAATGTTTTTAAGGTGCGAATAACTGCCTTCTAAACTTGTAAATTGGCCGGCCTTGTCGCCAATCCCAGTCAGTTTTTTCTGTAAGGCAGGAAACAATATCTTTTTTACTAATGTACTTTTTCCACTACCAGAAACTCCTGTAATTACGGTTAAGCAATCCAAAGGAAAAGTCACATCAATATTTTTTAAGTTGTTTTCTCTTGCGCCAATAATATCAATATGATTTTTGAATTTTCTTCGAACTTTAGGCACTTCAATTTTTTCTTTTCCGTTTAAATATCTTGACGTTAACGAATCTGATTTTAAAATTTCTGCATACGTGCCTTGTGCGACTAAATTACCACCCAAGGTTCCAGCTTCAGGACCAATATCAATAATCATATCAGCGGCTTTCATGATGTCTTCGTCGTGTTCTACTATAATTACCGTATTGCCTAATTTTTTTAAGTTAAGTAATACTTCAATCAATTTTTCAGTGTCTTTTGGATGTAAACCAATACTTGGTTCATCTAAAATGTACATAGAACCCACTAACGAGCTTCCTAAAGAAGTGGCTAAATTAATTCGTTGCGATTCGCCACCAGATAGCGATGCAGATTGTCTATTTAAACTTAAATAATTTAATCCTACATTATCTAAAAACGTCAATCGGTTTTTGATTTCTAAAAGTAATCGTTTCGCTACTTTTTCATCATATTCTGATAATTCAATTGTATTAAAAAATGGAATTAATTTAATAATTGGTAAATCTACCAAGTCAGAAATGGTTTTGCCTGCAACTTTAATATTGTTGGTTTCAGAGCGTAATCGTTTACCATTACAAGCGTGGCATTTTGTTTTACCTCTGTAACGCGAAAGCATCACACGATTTTGAATTTTATAATTATTTGCTTCTAAATCGGCAAAAAAGGCATTTAATCCTGTGAAATAATTATTTCCATTCCAAACAAGTGATTTGTGTTCTTCTGACAACTCAAAATAAGGCTTGTGGATAGGAAAATCAAAATGATGTGAATTGTTTACTAATTGATCTCGGTACCAACCCATACTTTCTCCTCGCCAAGGATAAATGGCATTTTCATATACAGAAAGCGCGGTGTTTGGCACCACAAGTTCTCCGTCAATACCAATCACACTTCCGTAGCCTTCACAAGTAGGACAAGCACCATAAGGATTGTTAAAACTAAATAAATGAATATTTGGTTCTAAAAAGTCCAATCCGTCCAATTGAAAATTTGAATTAAAAACCTTTCGATTTACTTTTTCAAGTTCTTGTAAGTACAATTCTCCTTTTCCTTCATAAAAAGCAATTTGAATGGCATCGGCAATTCGATTTAAAAATTCTTCATCTGATTTTACTACGATTCTGTCAATAACTAATAAAATTTCTTTGTTAGCCATTGTAGATTCGTCAATCATTTCTAAAGTAGAAACAAAATCATCTAAACGTACCGTTTGATTGTCTATTTGTATTCTTGCAAAGCCTTGTTGTAATAAAACGTTAAGTTTGTCGTGTAATTTTCTGCCTTCTTCTAAATGAATAGGAGCTAATAGCAACCATTTTGTATCAATTTCTAAAGACTGGATGTATTTTACTACATCAGAAACCGTATGTTTTTTAACTTCTTCACCTGAAATTGGCGAATACGTTCTTCCAATTCTAGCAAATAATAATTTTAAGTAATCGTATATTTCTGTTGATGTACCAACTGTGGAACGTGCATTTGTGGTATTTACTTTTTGTTCAATTGCAATGGCAGGCGCAATTCCTTTGATGTATTCCACTTTCGGTTTGTCTAATTTTCCTAAGAATTGACGTGCGTAAGAAGATAAACTTTCCACGTAGCGTCTTTGTCCTTCTGCATAGAGCGTATCAAAAGCCAAACTTGATTTTCCAGATCCAGAAAGTCCAGTAATCACAACCATTTGATTTCTTGGGATGGCTACATCAATATTTTTTAAATTGTGCAATTGTGCCCCTTTTATCAAGATAAATTTTTTGGGTTCTAAAGCAGAAAATTCGGATTGCATCATTGTGTTTTTTATGAGAAATGCAAAGATAATTAATTAAAATACTAAATGTATCAATTCTTCTTTCAGATGTTTAAAAAATTCCTAAATACAACCTCTGAAATCGTTGTAGTTGAATTATTAAATATAAATTTTAACTATACATTAACTATACAATTTTAAATATATATTTGAAATTTTATAATTAAAATACTGATAATCAATAACATAAAATTTATTTGATTTCTTCTTATTATTTTTTTAAAAAAAGTGTTTGTATAGTTTGTATATACATACTTTTATTTGTTTACACGATATTAGTTTTAAATTTACAATTCTTAAATATTAATCATTTTAATTAAACATTATGAAAAAAATTACGTTTTTATTTGCATTATTACTAACAAGTATGTTAGGTTTTGCACAACCCACTACAAACGCTCCTACACCAACTAAACTGCCTGAAAACGTAGTTTCAGTTTTTAGTGATGCGTATACTAATGTGGCGACTAATTTAAATCCAGGTTGGGGACAATCAGGTACAGTTAATCCAACATTTACTGTTACTGCTGGAAACAACATACTAGCGTACACTAATTTTAATTACCAAGGAACAGATTTGACTACAACAAATTTATCTGCTATGGAATTTTTACATATAGATATTTGGTCAAGTGCTGCGCCTTCTTCTTCGATTGTAAGAGTGAGTCCAATAAATGGTGGTGCAGGTGCTACTGGACCAGCTGAGGTTTTAGTTACTATAAATCATGTTCAAGGTCAATGGTATAGTGTTGATATTCCAAAATCATCTTTTACTGGAATGACTTGGAATAGTGTGAATCAATTAAAATTTGCTGCTAATGGTGCAGGTAGTACTGTGCCAATTACAATTTATTTAGATAATATTTATTTTTGGAAAGCTCCGGTAGTTACTAACCCTAATCTTCCATCAACAAATGCACCAATACCTACACGTTTACAAGCTAATGTTGCTTCAGTATATAGCGATTCTTATACAAGTATTGCTACTAATTTAAATCCAGGATGGGGACAGTCAGGAACTGTAAACCCAACATTTACTGTGTCTGGTGCAAATAACATTTTGGCTTACACGAATTTTAATTATCAAGGTACTTTAATGACACAAACAGATTTATCTGCTATGGAATTTTTACATGTTGATATTTGGACAAATGCCCCTCCATCATCTTCAACCATCAGAGTAAGTCCTATTAATTCTGGTACAGGAGCTGCTGAGGTTTTAGTTACTATCAACCATGTACAAGGACAATGGTATAGTGTAGACATTCCTAAAGCATCATTTACGGGTATGACTTGGAATGCTGTAAACCAGTTAAAATTTGCAGCTAATGGCGCAGGTAGTACTGTTCCAATTGATATTTATTTAGATAACATATATTTTTGGAAATCACCTGCTCCAATGCCTTTATTGTTAGGTTTTGAAACTGCTGAAAGTGGTGGTGTTAACGGTGCTCCATTTGGAGGAATGGCTGCTCCAGTTTTAGAAAATGGAACGGGTACAAATACTTCTCAAGTTTTAAAAATCGTTGGAAATACAGCAACTGACGTTTGGCAAGGTGTTAATTTAAATTTGACTTCTTTGGTAAATTTGACAGCTACTAAAACGATGACAATGGATGTGCTTTCTGCTGATCCTATTACTTTTTTAGTTAAAGTAACTAATGGTGTTGGCGGTCCAGCAATTGTTGCTGCTTCAGCTACCCATACAGGTGGAAACACTTGGCAAACACTTTCATTTACATTTGATACTTCTTTAGATGGTCAAGCTGCTTTAGCTAATGGAACTTATTCTGGATTTGTAATTCATACTTATTGGGCTACTGGTGCAACAACTTTTGCTACAGTAACTAAATCGCCTCGTACTTTTTATGTTGATAATATTAGAGGGCCACTTGGAACTGCTCCTGTTATTCCAACTCCTACAGTTCCAGCTCCAACACCACCTAACAGACCAGTTAATGATGTAAAATCTATTTACAGTAATGTATATACACCGCTTACAACATTTTCTTATGGAGGTGATTTAAACACATATAATACTTCATGGTGTCCAAGTGTTACTGCTGAATTTTTAATTGGTGGTGATGCAACTACAGCGTCTAATAGAATTACTGGTTTAGGAAGTGGTTTAGTAGCAGGTACTGCTACCACATCTCCACCTTACCAAGGATCAGATTTAAATGGTGGTTGTGAAGGTATTAACTTTAGAAATGGTAGTTTTGATGCTACTTCATTTACTCATTTCCATATCGATATATGGACGCCAATTCAAACTATGGCACTAAGAAATATTAGTTTAAAATTATCTAACCATAATCCTGTTACTAATGTTGAAGTTAATGCGATAGAACGTAATATTACAAATGCAACTCCATTACCTAATCAATTGCCTTCAACTAATCCAAATCCTGGAACTTGGTTGTCATTTGATATTCCTTTAGCTGATTTCACTATTGCAGGTGGAGGAAGTGCTGCTAGAAATAATTTAGCGGAATTTATTATATCTACTAATTTAGGTACTGTGTATTATGATAACGCTTATTTTCACAAAAATACTGTTTTATCATCAGATAGTTTTGCTGTTTCGAAAGTGAAGTTATATCCTAATCCAACTTCAAATATTTTAAATATAGAATCAGTTGGTAGTATTCAGAATATTGTAATTTACAATGTTTTAGGTCAGGAAGTTATGAACAAACAAGCGAATGAATCGTTAGTTAGTTTAGATGTATCTGGTTTTAATGCGGGTGTTTATGTAATTAAAACCGTAATTGATGGAACTGTTTCCTCAACTAAATTTATAAAAGAATAGTTTATACTATTTTAAGATTTAAATAAAGACTGTCAGAAATGGCAGTCTTTTTTTTTTTAAATCATTTTTTTATTATAGTTTTAATATATATCTTTATTTTTTAATTATAATAAAATGCAATTCCTAAAAACTCAAATTCAAATTTTATTATTTCTGTTTTCTTTAGTGTGTGCAGGACAACAATTACCCCCAATTGTTAAGTATTCTAAAGATATTTACAATGCAGGTATTCAAAACTGGATGATTTCTCAAAACAATCAGCGATTTATGTTTTTTGCTAATAATGAAGGTTTGTTAGAATTTAATGGTTCAAAATGGATTTTAAATCCTTCGCCAAATGAAACAATCATTCGTTCTGTTAAATGTATTCAGGATAAAATATATACTGGAGCTTTTATGGAATTTGGTTATTGGAAACGTGCAGATAATGGTGTTTTATTTTATACATCGTTAAGTAAAACAATTAAGTCAAAAATTAATGATGATGAACAGTTTTGGGGAATTTTTCCATTTGATAATTGGATACTTTTTCAATCTTTAGAAAAAATTTACGCATACAATACTAAAACCAAGCTGTTTACAATAATAGAACCAAAAAGCACTATTAATAAAGCGTTTAAAACTACTAATGGTATTTATTTTCAAACACAAAATGGTTTATATGAAATAGATCAAGGCAAAAGCAAGTTGTTTTTAAGTAATGATATTATCAATCAAAATAAACTCATTAATATTTTTGAAACATCTGAGGGTTTACTTTTAGTTACGCAAAAGCAAGGTATTTTAAAATATAAAAACGGTGTTTTATCTAGATTTAAAACCAATATTGATGCAGAAATTCAGCAAAGTAATATTTATAGTAGTCAATTATTATATGACGATAGTGTCGCGCTAGGTTCAATTTCTAATGGTATTTTTATTTTATCAAAAGAGGGAAAATTAATTTATCACATTACTCAAAATTCTGGCTTAAGTAATAATACTGCGCTTTCATTATTTGAAGATGTAGATAAAAACTTATGGATAGGTTTAGACAATGGAATTAATTGTATCAATTTAAAATCTCCTATAAATAGTTATATTGATAATACAGGTATTTTAGGCGCCATATATGCATCGGCTACTTTCAACAATAAGTTATATATTGGAACAAATCATGGTCTTTTTTATAAAGATTTGAATTCTTCTTCTAAATTTGAATTTGTACAAAATACTAAAGGACAAGTTTGGTCTTTATTTTCATTTAAGAATACTCTTTTTTGCGGCCATGATTCGGGTACTTTCATAATAAATGGATCCAATGCCAATCAGATTTTCTCTGGTTCTGGAACTTGGAAATTTGAACCCTATTTAAATGGAGAGAATTTTATTTTACAAGGCAATTATAATGGAATTTCAGTTTTAGAAAAAAGCCCAAATGGATGGACTTTTAAAAATAAAATTCAGGGATTTAATTATTCTTCTAAGCATTTTGAAATTCTTAATAAAAAAGATCTTTATGTAAGTCACGAATATAAGGGAGTTTACAAATTTTCAATTGATGATTTATTAACTAAAGCTACTAAAGTAATCAAATTTAAGAATCCAATTAAAGGTAAGAATGCCTCATTAGTGAAATATAATAATCAGATATATTATGCGTATAAAGACGGGGTTTTCAAATTTAATAATTTAACAAAACAATTTGTTAAAGACAAGTCGTTGAGTACTATATTTGAAAATAACGAATATGTCACAGGTAAAATGATTGTAGATAAATCAAATAAACTTTGGTTTTTCACTAAAAACTACATCCATTATTTTTCATTAGGAAAACTATCGGCAGATTTAAAAAAGAATAGTTTACCTATTCCATCTTCAATGACCAATTCTATGCCAGGTTATGAAAATATTTTGCAATTAAATGATGAGAATTATTTGATTGGTTCATCAGATGGATATTATATTTTAAAAAATATTGATTTTAAATTTAGCAATTATAAAGTATCTTTAATAAGAATTTCAAATTCGGGAGTCAATTCTAAATCATTAAATATTTCAATCAAAGACGAAGTACATTTAAATCATGATCAAAATAATTTGGAATTTAGTTACACGGTTCCAGAATATGATAATTATATTAATGCAGAATACCAATATAAATTAGATGGTTT
>JBIPOM010000043.1:0-15307 GCA_044379175.1 Flavobacterium sp.
AGTGCTAAAGAAAAGATAGTTTTTGAAAACGATTTAGGGTTACCCAACTTTTTCATATTAAAATTAATTATCAAACTTAAATTTTGCATTGAATGTAGCAATAACTACATCCCTTTTTAAAAACTTTGACAAAAATACAACATTAGAATAATTATAAAAACCCTAAATTTGTCTGAAAATGCAATTTATATTAATTCTAAATAAGTTCGGGGTTAATTATTGAATTCAAAGTAATAAATTTGCAATAAATATCATTCATTATGAAGACTTTAAAAAAAATTACACCAATTTGTATCTTGTTTGTGACATTTTTGATTACACAAAATATTTTTTCACAAACCTCAAAAAATTTAATTGAACAAGATGAAAAGATAGAAAAATTACTCCAAGAAAAACGAAAAAATAATTCTGGAATCACCATTAACGACAAATTTAAAATTCAAATATTTTTTGGCAACATTGAAGAATCAAAAAAAAATTTAATGGCCTTTAAAAAAGATTTTCCAAATTTAGATGGAACTATTGTTTTTAGTAATCCTTCTTACAAAGTTTGGATAGGAAGTTTTAAAACTAAAATAGAAGCGGATAAGTTCTTAATTCAAGTAAAAAAGAAGTTTTTAAGCGCAGTTATTATTGAACCCAACAAAAAGTAAGATTGGTCATACGGCATGGTTTTTGATGTTAATTTTTTCTTAGAAAAGAAACACATGAAGAAAAACTACTTTATTACAATTACACTATTATTTTTAAATACTCAAACATCTTTAAGTCAAATAATTAAGGATACAATTACATCTCAAAGTATAGAAGAAATAAAAATAAATTCGAAAAAAATTTCTGTAAACAAAAATCAAAATTCCTCTCAAATTGAAATTTTTTCAAAAGAAAAAATAGAATTTCAAAATTTTCAAAGTACGGCAGACATGTTATCAAATTCAGGTGCATTATTTGTTCAGAAATCACAACAAGGTGGCGGAAGTCCAGTAATAAGGGGTTTTGAAGCAAGTAGGATTTTACTTTTAGTTGACGGCGTAAGAATGAACAATCTAATATTTAGATCTGGGCACTTACAAAACGTTATTACTGTAGATGAAAATTTCTTAGAAATGGCAGTAGTTCAGTTCGGTCCAACCTCATCATTATATGGAAGTGACGCACTTGGAGGTTCGGTAAATATGATTACCAAAAACGCAAAATTTAATACTGGATTTACTGGAAATTTTAATTCCCGTTATTCCTCCGTAAACGAAGAAAAATCAAGTTATTTTGACATTAATTATGGAAACGAGAATTTTGCGTCTTTAACTGCTTTTTCATACAATGATTTTGGTGATTTAAAAATGGGAAAATCTAAAAATCATAATGGTGATTTTTTTGGAGAAAGAACAAATTATGTTGAAACAATAGGTGGGGTTGATATTTTAACTCAAAATGATAACAAATATATACAAGTTGGGAGTGGTTTTAAGCAGTACAACTTCATGCAAAAATTAGTTTATACATCAAAAAGTGGCTATACTCATAATGCGAATTTTCAATATTCCACCTCCTCAAACATCAATAGATATGATCGATTAACTGATCCTGCAGGTACAGGATTAAAAAGTGCAGAATGGTATTACGGACCACAAAAAAGACTTTTAGGCGTATATAGTTTAGAAAAAGAAAATGTTTTTACTAATACCGATTTTAAATTAGATGCAGGATATCAAAATGTTGAAGAAAGCAGAATGAATAGAAATTTTGGAAATTACAACCTGCAAAATAGAATTGAAAATGTGAATATTTATTCATTAGCTGCGAATTTTGAAACCAAATTAAAGAAAGGAAACCTATATTATGGGATGGAAAATTACTATGATGATTTGAAATCGACTGCTTTTAAAAACAATATAAATACGGGCGTAGTAGTTCCTTTAGATACAAGATATCCGAACGGAAAAAATAACATGATGAGAAATGATATTTATGTTTCTTACACTTCCAAAAGATATGTGGCAACTAACTTCTCAGCGGGTGCAAGAATTGGATACGCTACGCTTACTAGTACAATTGCTGATAATTCAATAATGCCCTTGCCATTTAATGAAATAAAACAACAAAACTTAACCTATAGTGGAAATATAGGACTGGTACATAACGCTTCGGTAAATTTTATCCTTAAAACCAATTTAAGCTCTGGTTTTAGAGTACCAAATATTGATGATTTAGCAAAAATATTTGAATCTGGCGCAGGAACTTTAATTGTTCCAAACAAAGATTTGAAACCAGAACAAACAGTTACTGGAGATTTTGGATTCGTTTTAAAATCTAAATCGAACAAACATCAATTTGATGCAACTTATTTTTACACACAATTATACGATGCCATTGTTACAGATACTTTTACTTATAACGGACAAAACACCTACAATTTTGGTGGTGGCGATGTAAGAAATGTAGTAGCAAATCAAAATTTAGGAAAAGCATTTGTAACTGGAGTTAACGGAAACATAAAAACAACACTGGCTAAAAACGTACAATTTAATGGTTCTTACAATATTACTATAGGAAGAGTTACTACTGATGGAAACAAAAGACCATTAGATCATATTCCCCCATTCTATGGAAAATTAGGAATAAATTATACTCCAAAATGGGCAACTTTTGAAGCCTATATGTTGTTCAACGGCAAAAAACAGTTAAGTGATTATTCTACAAGTGGAGAAGACAATTTAAATTATGCCCCTGCAAATGGCATGCCTGCTTGGGAAACTTATAATTTTAAAGCCGCAACAAAATCAATTGAAGGATTCACTTTATTTACAGGTATAGAAAACATTTTAGATACACAATATAGAAATTTTGCATCAGGAATTAATGCCGCAGGAAGAAACATATATGGCGGAGCAAAATATAGTTTTTAAAATATTCTACAACAAAAACAAAATGCGTTCTGATCAATTTTCAGAACGCATTTTTTATAAATAAATGAATTTAATATTTCCCGCACAACAATTCACCACCAATAGCCGATTTGGCTTCAATTCCTAGTTTTTTCATCATTTCATAAGTGGTACAAACCGCAGCCGAAGTAACAGAAATTCCACATTCTGCCTGAATTAAATCGATGGCTTCCAATGATGGCATTTGTACACATGCAGAAGCGACTAAAACATCTACATCTGTTAAATCCAATTGCTTGTAGATTTCTAATAAATTCATTGGGTTTTGTGCGGCAACTTCCAAATTATCTGGAATTTCTAAAGCAATACTTTGTTTTACTTTGATGCCTTGATTTTCAATATAATCTACCACCATATCAGTTAATGGTCGCATATACGGCGTGATAATTGAGATTTGTTTGGCACCCAAAACCTTCAGTCCATTGATTAATGCACCTGCAGAAGTAACAATAGGCGTTGGAAAATCATTAGCCACAGTTTCTTGGTGTAAATTTACTTCCGAAACACAATGATACCCGCGTCCCATACTCATTATGGCTACCAAGCAGGCATAACCCATCACATCTACGTGAGCATCTGACAATTCTTGCGCACATTTCAAGCTCATCGCATCCATTGCTTCTAATTCTTCTTTGGTAACTTTTTTCATACGCATTCTACTGCTATGAAACGTAAAACGCTCAGGCAAAATGGTTTCGCGTGAACGAAAAATGGCTGGTATTTCAGTTTCCATCGTAACGTTTGAAGATGGAACTATTTGTCCTATTCTGTATTTCATATTTGTATGTTTAAGTATTAGAGTTTGAAAGATATTCTAAATTGAAAATATAATTAACTCAGATGAACTATTTTACTAATAAAATTCTATTCAATTAGATTTCATTTTTTTTCCATTTTCATAAAACGTTATACATTCACTGTCTTTTCTGTAATATACATATTTACCATGTTTAACTCCTTCTTTGTATTCACAATATGATTTTATTTTACCATCTTTAGTAAAATATTTACTTTTTAATAATTTTCCGTTTTTTGAAAATTCTTTATTATGTCTTAAGACTCCGTTTTTATCATGATGATTTATAATTGCAACTGTAAATTTTTTTGTCTCTGGATTACTTTTTTCTTTGTGATAAATAAATTCATAAAAGGGTTTTAAATGATTTGGCTTCTTGTGGAAGTAGATCTCAGATTCGAGATAACCTTCTTTATAATTTAATTTATGATTTAAGAATTTTTCAGTTTTATAAAATTCAACAGAACCTGTAAACAATTCATTAGTTGCTTTAAGAATAATTAAACCATTTGATTGACAAATATCGTCAAAAGAATATTTTAGAACATCTTGAGAAAAAACAATTTGTGATGTAAAAAGTAAAATAAATATAAACTTTTTCATTAGAATAATATGTTTAAATTTAAGAGATTGTGATACTTAAAAAATTTCAACTGAAACTGCGACTGAATACTTTTTTATATCTCTTTGATCGTATTAACAATCGTTCCAATTCCTTCGACAGTGGCTTCAACTATATCGCCATTATGCATCCATTCTTGTGGGTTTCTTCCAGCGCCAACACCTGCTGGCGTGCCTGTTGCTATGATATCGCCAGCTTCTAAGGTAAATACGATACTTAAATCTTCAATTAAATCATTGATGTTAAACAACATAAATTTTGTGTTGGAATTTTGTTTTTCCACACCGTTAACTTTTAACGATAAATTCAAATTATGTGGATTTTCAATTTCGTCTTTCGTTACTAAAAATGGTCCCATTGGAGCAAACGTATCTTGTCCTTTAGATACAATCCATTGTCCTTCTCTACGACAATCACGAGCAGAAATATCATTAATTACGGTGTAACCAAAAACATAATCCATTGCGTTTTCTTTTGTTACATATTTCCCTTTTTTAGAAACAACAACTGCTAATTCACATTCCCAATCTAATTGTGATGTTAATTTTGTATTTTTAATTATTTCTGTATTAGTTCCTGTAACCGTTGTTGGTGGCTTTGAAAAAATAATAGGTTTCGGTGGTAATTTTCCGGTGGTATCTAAACCGCGTGCACTTTCTGCCACGTGTTCGGTGTAATTTAAGCCAATTCCAATGATGTTTTTTCTTGGTTTTTCGATAGGTGCTAAAATTGTAACCTCGTTCATTTCATAAGCGATTTCTTCGAAGAAATTTTTTGGTGTTTCCGAAATTAATTCGCTTATTTCAGCAATAATTTCAAAGCCCATATCAATTAAATCTAGCATATCATTAGGTAATGGAAAATTAGATATTTCGCCAAAATCTTCCATATCAATGACTTGATTGTTATGAATAAAGCCCAAACGTGGCTCATTGTTGACACGTTGTATTGCAACGTCTGTACATTTGTAGGTAAGTAGTTTCATGTTTTTTATGTTTCAAAGTTGCTAAGTTATAAAGTAGCAAAGTTATTTTAGTTACTAATTTTCAATATTTATTTCGTTGATTTGACCTTCTTTATTTTTTATTTTTAAGATATAACTATCTTTCTTTTTCCATTCTTTTTTAAGTCTTAAAAATTCACAAAGAGAAATATTTGCAATATCTATTTGATCAACACTAATGACCTCATCACCAGTATTCATTAATGTTTTAAGTTTTTCATCCCAGACTATACCAATAACTATATTGTCATTTTGTACGGAAGTATAAAACTTAGGTACTTTTTCTTTCACGTCAATAGTTTTTGGTGATTCAAAATAGAATTTTTTGTTTAAAAAATCTAAAGTTACATTTCCATATTTTAAAATTTCTAATCCAATTCTTGAGTTATCATCGGAGGTTGTTGAAACCATTATATTATTTATGATTTGTTGATTTAAGTTAGCATTTTCAATTTCAAGCAATTTTTGTTCATTGCTATTACCCACGCCAAAAAGACCGGAATCTCCAATGCCTGTTGCAGTGAATAAAGCTTCAAAAATCTTACCTTTTTCAAAAATAGTGTAAGCTCTTTTTGACATATCATAAAGTCCATCCATACCAGTATCCATTAGAACCATGTCGGAAGCTTTCTCTTTATTTTTACCAATAAAATTCAATTCTACATAGGGTGATTTTTGATTACCTACTAATTTCATCTTGATTGGTTTTTTATCAATATTTAATGATTTTATTTTATTGGTGATTATTATAGTTTTATTAGCACCATTTATCTTAATAATAGAATTTCGTAATAAATTACTACCAATAAAACCATCAATTTTATAACAACTAAGAAAATTATGTTCTTCAAAATTATAAATTAAACCCGCCTGATTTTCAAAAATGAGGTTACCAATTTTTACTTGAGGTACTATAGCAAATTTCATTTTTTGATCTTGATTGTTTGCATCATTTACATTTATAGAATCACCTTCTGTAATATTTAACTCTTTCAATAACTCTGAAGAGAATAAATTAGGCGCTCCAGTATCTAACAAAAATCGATATGTTTTATCATTTATAGTAACAGGAAGTATTATTTTTCCTATTTCAGTTTGATATGGAATAACTTCATAATATTCTTTAAGATTTATACTGCCTTGGTTAAAATTAATTTGACCAAAAATTAAAGAATTAATTAATAGTAGAATTAAGACTAGTTTATGTTTCATATTTCTATTTTATTTTTAAGTCATTTGATGTCCATCATTCTCTTCCAACTCTCTAGATTGAAAAAGACCTAAACTTTCAATTACTGGTAAATCGTTGAATTGAAATAGACAAGCATCTTCGGTTTCAGATAAATTGTGATGTTCGTGCCAAGCCCAACTCGGAACACAGAAAATATCTCTTTCCTTCCAATCGAAACGTTTTCCGTTGATAATAGAAAAACCTTTTCCTTTTGCACATTGATATACGAATGAACCCGTATGTTTGTGTGCTTTTCCCTTGAAACCGGATGGTAATAACTGCATTGCGGCTCCCATCGTTTGCATCACGTGTCCTCCCGTTAACGGATTGGAATACTGCATAAAAATGCCATCAAACGGATTAACTTCATTTACTTTTTGAGCTTCTAAAAGTGCTGGATACACATTTTTCCAAGAATATTTGAATAAGGGCGAATAGGGTTTGACCCATGTTTTATCAGCTGGAATTAATCCTGCACAACCATAGGTAATAGGTGAATAATTTAAAGGTTTCACCAAAGGTTGCTTACCATCATAAACTGCATAATCATTGGCTTCTAAAGCATTTACTAATGGAATATCTAACCCATCTTGCCAAATACAGGTTTTTCCACCATCTTCCACACCATGTTCGTGCCAAGTGGAATTAGGTGTAATAACAAAATCATTCACTTCAAGCATAATTTTATTGCCATCCACAACGGTATAGCCTTTTTCGCCTTCCATAATAAATCGCAATGCCGATGCCTTATGACGGTGCGCCGATGTGCTTTCGCCAGGGCGAGTTACTTGAATTCCGGTATATAACCAACCTACCGCTGCTGATACATCTTTACGTTTATCGTTTACTAAATAAACCACACGACGACCGGCTTGTTCTGGTGTAACTAATTCGGATGATTTTAAAACTAAATCGCGTAAATCATCATATTTCCAAAGCATAGGTACGGATGACGAACGCGGTTCCCAAGGTTCGATATCATTCGCTACAGTCCATAAAGCACCAGCACCTAATGTTTCCAGTTCTTTGTAATAGGCAACTAATTCTGGTGAATCTTGTACTCTTGCACGACCAATTTGGTCATCTGAAAAGTTATTATCTTCCATTTTGTTTTATTTTAAATTGGTGACTTCGAGAGCCTCAGTCAACAATTATTTATCGTTTATTAAATTCTTCGTGATTGTCTATAAATGTAATTTTTCGAGTGGGAGCGGTGTTCACTCGTAAATCAAAAATATCAAATCGGTTATAATGTCCTAAAATATCGTGCATTTGTTTCGGTTGGATGCACTTTTCTAAGTCAATTTCAGCATATACAATTCCTTCTTCATCAATTAAAGGTGTGCCGATTACAGCTCCATTAGGTCCAATAAATCCAGAAAATGCCGAACTTTTTCTGTCTAATAATTCATCTACATTCGGCACATCAGCACGTAAGGCGTCTTTTATTTCTTGAGAAACCGTTGAACACGACACAATAGTAAATAATTTTCCTTCAAAAGAATGCGCTGCAGCACGAATTTTAATTGCTTCAGCCATATCATAATCTGGTGGTGCTACTGGAAGCGAAATGTAATTAGCTATGTGAATCAATTCGCCTTGAGCGAGCAATGCAAATCGTGCTAACGTATTCGTGTTTTCACCACACGCCAAAGTTCCAATAGGTCCTATTTCGGTATCATATACTTTTAATGAAGAACCATCACCTGAAGTCCAAGTCAGTTTTTCTGCCCAAGTAGGCACTAACTTTCTATGTTTTCCGATGATAACGCCTTTGTTATTGATAATTAAATTGGTATTGTAAATTTCGCCATAACTTGAACCTCTTTCGTTGATTCCCATGACAATATGAATATCGTTTTCTTTAGCCGCTAAGCATAATTTCTTGATTTCAGGTCCAGAAATATCTACCGAATTTTTATATAATGCTTCGTACCATTTACTGCCTTGAACAGGCGTCATGATCCAATTCCAATAGGGATATCCCGAAATAAATACTTCAGGAAAAGCAATAAGTTTAGCTTGGTTTGAGCCCGCTTCTTTAATAAAAGAAATCGCTTTATCCACTGTCTTTTCTACGTTTAGAAATACAGGCGAGGTTTGAACAGTAGCGGCTTTAAATTTTTTGAATTCCATTTTTTATTGTTTTGGTACGCGGATGAAACAGATTGCTTGGCAAACGCGAATAATTGCTGATTTTAATTTTAAACACTGATTAAAGAAATTAAAGAAATTTAAAAAATAAATCCCGTGTACATTTCTCTGATTTCTTCAATCTGTGTTGTTAAACTATATATTTTGAAATTTTACTTTTCATTTCTTCTGAAAAAGGTTCGGCTTTAATGCCGTTTCTTTCTGGGTTGAAAGCTACATTTACTAAGGTAACTTCACCTTCTAAAACTATACTACTGCTTTCGTTTTCAAACTCAAATCCACAAATTATTGAAGAGTTTTTTAACTCTTTTACCCAAAGTTTTTTAGTTAAGATTTCACCCAAACGTGCAGAATTTTTGAATTGAATTTTTAAATCAACTGTTGGAATACCATTTGTTTCGTGCATTTTTGAAAAAGGTCGGTCTAAGGCTTCTTCAAACCAATCTTCCACCAAACCGTTGAGCATTTCTAAAAATCTCGGATAGAAAACTATTCCGGCATAATCGATATGTTGAAAACGAACTTTTTCTTGTTTTATAAATTGCATATTTCTGTTATTTTAAACACTAATTACAAAATTAGTGCAAATTATTTTAACTTAAATCGTTGAATTTTACCTGTTTCTGTTTTTGGCAAACTTGTAACAAAGTTAATCACTCTTGGATATTTGTAAGGAGCTGCTGTGTTTTTAAACCAATTTTGAATCTGAATTTTTAATTCTTCATCTGCTATTGATTGTTCTCTTAAAACTATGTGCGCACAAACTAACATGCCTCGTTCTTCATCGGGCAGACCCACAACGGCACATTCTAAAATATTTTCATGAGTTAAAAGTACGGATTCTACTTCAATTGCTGCAATATTATATCCTGAAGAAATAATCATATCATCGCCACGTGCCACAAAATGAAAATACCCTTCGTCATCTTGACGGAAAATATCGCCTGTAATGTTCCAGCCGTTTTCAACGTATTCCTTTTGTTTTTCTTCTCGATTCAAATATTTACAACCTGTAATTCCTCGCACCGCTAATCTTCCAGCTTCATTTCTTGGTAATTCGTTCCCTAGTTGGTCAATAATTTTTGCTTCGTAACCCGTAATTGCTTTCCCTGTAGCACCGGGTTTCATATTTTCTTCGTTTGACGAAATAAAAATATGTAGCATTTCGGTAGCGCCAATGCCATCTATAATTTTTAGCCCTGTGGCATCATACCAATCTTGCCAAACTTTTAACGGTAATGTTTCACCTGCCGAAACACATTTTCGTAGACTCGAAATATCGTAGTCTTTAATTTTTGTTGTAATAATTCGCCATGCGGTTGGAGCGGTAAAACAAATTGTGATTTTATACTTTTGAATGGCTTGTAACAAAATATCAGGACTTGGTTTTTCAATTAAAAAAGTAGATGCACCAAAATACATCGGAAACAACACCAATCCGCCTAAACCAAAAGTAAAACCAATGGGTGGACTTCCAATAAAAATATCATTTGAAGTAGGCTGCAACGAATAGTTTGGAAATGCTTCGCAAATATTTAAAATATCTTTGTGATAATGCGCCGTCATTTTTGGCAAACCTGTGGTACCCGAAGTAAAACCAATTAGTGCCATATCCTCTGATTTTGATGGATAATTGTCGAATGTTTTTGGTTTATTTTCAATTAACTTTTCTAAATCGGAATTTCTGTAGAAACTTACTTTTTTTAGAAAATTTGATTGGACTAAATTCATTTCTTCAGCTAAATCGCTGTCGCAAAAGGCATGAGAAATTTCAGCACAATCAATAATGGTGGTAATTTCTTTAGCACGTAATAATGGCATGGTTGCTACGACAATTCCGCCTGCTTTTAAAACCGCAAACCAACACGCCACCATCATTGGGTTATTCGCCGAACGTAACAATACGCGATTTCCCGATTGTAAGCCTAAATCTTCGACTAAAACATGAGCAATTTGATTGGCTTTTTCATACAAATCTTGATACGTCCAGGTTTCCTCAAAGGTTCGGATGCATATAGTATTTCCTCGACCTTTTTTGATGTGATTATCTAGTAATTTATCGACGCAATTCAATAGTTCAGGTTGTTGGAATTGCGGTACATCCAAAAAGGTATATTCTGGTTGTAATTCCAGTTTAGGTAAATTTATTTGAGCAAAATTATCCTTCATTATTTATTACTTCTTATTACTCTTCGGTTTCAATGCTTTTTTCATGCCATCCGATTGTTTTCTTTCGGTAGCTTTTAATGGATACAAATGTGAAATCCCCATTTTATAGGAATTTGGAATATCTGTTGCCTGAAATTGTTCATAAGCTTGCGCATTTCTTACAAAATTTGCATCCAATAACAAAGGTCTTCCAAGTGCTACTAAATCGGCTCTTCCGTTTAAAATTATGGTATTAATTTGATCAATATCTTGAATATATCCAGCAGTTATTGTTGGAATATGAATCGTATTTCGTACTGCATCTGAGAAAGGCGTTTGCCACATTCTGCCGGTTTGTGGTTTTTGGTTAGCAACCGTATTTCCTGTGGAAACATTTATAATATCCGCACCAGCTTTTTTAAACGCTTCTGAAATTAACAAAACATCTTGTTCTGAAATGCCGTTTTCTGCCCAATCGGTTGCCGATATTCTTACAGAGATTGGCTTTTCTTTTGGAACTACTTCTCGAATAGCAGTAAACACTTCTAATGGATATTTTAATCGATTTTCAACGCTTCCACCAAATTCATCGGTACGAATATTAGTTAAGGGTGATAAAAAAGTGGCTAATAAAAAGCCATGATGTGCTTGTAATTCAATCATATCAAAACCTGCTTCGTTAGCATTTTTAGCCGCTTGTATGAATTGATTTTTAACAAGTTGCATGTCTTCCAACGTCATTTCTCTGGGACAAGTCGAATTTTCATTAAACGGAATGGCAGAAGCCGAAAGCAACTCCCATTTTTTACCCTGAAATTGGTCTTCCCAAGGAATTTTTGAACAGCCTTTTCTTCCTGAATGTCCTAATTGAATTCCGATTTTAGTTTGGGTATATTTGTTAATAAAATCAGTAATTCGTTTCCAAGCGTTTACTTGATTTTCGGTATAAATTCCTGCGCAACCTTCAGTAATTCTTCCCATGTCAGAAACTGCGGTCATTTCGGTAAGAATTAATCCTAAACCGCCGACTGCTCTTGATGTATAATGCTGAAAATGCCAATCGTTTATCAATCCGTTTTCGGCTACATATTGCCCCATTGATGACATTACGATGCGGTTTTGCAAGACTACATTTCTTAGTTTGAAACTTGAAAATGCAGGAGATTCTGAAACAAGTTCAGAATCACAAATATCGGTAAATTCTTCTAATACTTTATCCGTAAATGAACTATCTCTTAAGCGTAAATTTTCATACGTTACTTTTTTAGAACGCGTCATGCAGCCAAATGCAAATTGCTGAAACGAATGTTGCATGTGACGATCCATATTTTCAAACCAATCTAATGAAACGATGGCGGCATACTGAATCATTTCAACCGTATTTCTTCGGGATTTATCGTATTGGGCAAAAGCGGCTTGTACATCATTTGGATGAGCAATTACCGCATCGGATAAACCAATAGCAGAATCCATAGCCAATTTTGTTCCCGAACCAATAGAATAATGGGCTGTAGCTTTGGCATCGCCTAATAAAACAATGTTATTATGAAACCAATTTTGGTTGGTAACATGTGGAAACTGACGCCAATGTGATTTATTTGAAATTAAGGGATGTCCGTCTAATTCTTCTGCGAATATTTCGGCAATTTTTGCTATAGTGTCTGCTTCGTTAGTGACTTCAAAACCGTGTTTTTGCCAAGTTTCATCGCTACATTCAAAAATCCAAGTACTCATACCTTCTTCGTATTGATACGAATGTGCCACGATGGTTCCGTGAGGTGTACTTCTGAAAAAATAGGTAAAAGCATCTAGCGGTTTTGTGGAGCCTAACCACACAAAGCGGTTCTTTTTTAATTCGATTTTAGTTCCGAATTCTTGTTGGTATTTTGTTCGAATAGCACTTGAAATTCCGTCTGTTGCCAAAATAATATCGGAATCTGCAAATTGTGATAGATCCTCTACATTTTGTTCGAAATGCAAATTCACTCCTTCTTCTAAACAACGCTGTTGAAGTAATTGCAAAAGTGTTTTTCGAGAACAACCACAAAAGCCATTACCAGCAATATTCACGGATTCACCATCTCTCGCAATAATAATATCATCCCAGTAGGCAAATTTACTTCTAATTAATTCATACGATTGCATGTCGCGTTTTAAGAATTCGCCTAAGGTTTCATCCGAAAACACTACACCGAATCCAAAACTATCATCGGGCTTATTGCGTTCATAAATATCGATTTGGCAATGTGGCATTGCTTTTTTGGTTAATATCGAAAAGTAAAGCCCTCCTGGACCACCACCTATAACTGTTATTTTCATATTTTTAATGGATAATTAACAATGGATAATTGATAATTAAATTATCTTTTAATAGAGAATATTTCTCCTAATTTGCTGTAATTTGAACCTGCTAATCTTGCGACAGGTTTGTATTTTTCTAAATCAATTTTGTGGTTTTCCATCAAAATTGAGTCGTCGATATGTATGGTAATAATTTTTCCAATGATAATACAAGCACCACCATTTTGATGCTTTTCTATAAAATAATGATGCACCATTTCGCATTCAAATTGCACCAAGCTTTCTTTTACACGTTTTGGTTTGATGTAAATGGATTCTATTGGAGTTATGTTTGCCAATTCAAATTCATTCACATTAGCGGCAACGGATTGCGAAGTAGTATTCATTTGTTCTACTACATCTTCTGTAACTAAATTGACTACAAATTGCTGATTGGCGAGAATATTATTTAACGTGTCTTTGTTTTTATTTCCCGTTCGAACAGTTGAAAACATAATGTGCGGCGGGTCTTCGCTAACTACATTAAAAAAGGAAAATGGAGCTAAATTATCAATTCCATTTTCATCAATAGTGGCTACCCAAGCGATAGGTCTTGGAATGACGGTTCCAGTCAATAATTTATATAAAGCCGAAGATTCGGTGTTTTGAATGTCGAATTGCATTTGAAGTATTTTAGTATCTTCAAAAATAAGTTAAAAAAAACAAATTATTATATTTTTTTACGTTTAATATATAAAGATATTCTACTAATTTTTGTTTTATTTTTCATTTAAAAAAAGGGGTAAAAAAATAATAGAACAAAAAAAATCCCAATTTTCATTGGGATTTTATATTTTAAAGACATTTTATTTTAATTTCTTTTTGATTTCAATTTCATGGAAACTTTCAATAATATCGTATTCTTTAATATCATTGTATCCTTTAATTTGCATACCACAATCGTATCCTTTAGACACTTCTTTAACGTCGTCTTTGAAACGTTTTAAAGCCACTAATTCTCCTGTGAAAATAACTACACCTTCTCTAATTAATCGGATTCTGTTGCTACGGATAACTTTACCATCTGTAATCATACATCCAGCAATTGTTCCTACTTTAGATACTTTAAACAATTCTCTAATTTCAGCAGTACCCGTAATTTCTTCTTTCAATTCTGGAGAAAGCATACCTTCCATCGCATCTTTTAAATCGTCGATAGCAGCGTAAATAATAGAATAATTACGGATATCAATTTCTTCTTTATCAGCTAATGCTTTTGCATTTCCTGCAGGACGAACGTTAAATCCGATAATAATCGCATCAGATGCAGAAGCTAATAATACGTCAGATTCTGTAATCGCTCCAACTCCTTTATGAATGATATTAATTTGAATTTCTTCTGTTGATAATTTAGAGAACGAATCAGATAGAGCTTCTACAGAACCATCCACGTCTCCTTTAAGGATAATGTTTAATTCTTTAAACTGACCTAAAGCAATACGACGTCCAATTTCTGAAAGTGTAATATGCTTTTGTGTACGAACTGATTGCTCACGAGCTAATTGTGCACGTTTTGTTGCAATTTGTTTTGCTTCTCTTTCTTCTTCATACACATTAAACTTGTCTCCTGCTGTTGGCGCTCCGTCTAAACCTAAAACAGATACTGGTGTTGAAGGTCCGGCAATTTTTACATTGTTCCCTCTTTCATCAAACATGGCACGAATTTTACCATGATTTTTACCAGCCAACATGTAGTCACCAATTTTTAAAGTTCCAGCTTGAACTAAAATCGTAGAAACGTAACCACGACCTTTGTCTAATTGTGCTTCTACTACAGTTCCTTGTGCAGGTTTATTTGGGTTTGCTTTTAGTTCAAGAACCTCAGCTTCTAATAATACTTTTTCTAATAATTCAGGAATACCTTGTCCAAATTTTGCAGAGATATCATGAGATTGATATTTTCCACCCCAATCTTCTACAAGTAAATTCATACCTGCTAATTGCTCTTTAATTTTCTCAGGATTCGCATTTGGTTTATCCACTTTATTGATTGCGAAAATCATTGGAACTCCTGCTGCTTGTGCGTGAGAAATTGCTTCTTTTGTTTGAGGCATGATGTCGTCGTCGG
>JBIPOM010000179.1:0-4203 GCA_044379175.1 Flavobacterium sp.
TACTACTGAAATAGCTAAAAAATTAGATATCCCTAAAAGTCATTTAAATTTTATTTTTAAATATCATTGTAAAATAAGTTTCACAGAATTTAAAAATATTATAAAAATATACGATGCTTTGCAATTAATAGAAAATGACTTTTTAAAACTCAATACACTAGATGCCTTAGCAATAAAGGTAGGGTTTTCTTCTTATAACCCGTTTTTTACTTCATTTAAAGATGTAACTGGAACTACGCCTCAAGCGTATAATAAAAACATTCAAGATGTAAACAAAGCTATTTAATCTAAGTATTTAAAGATGGTATACATTGAATAATTTTATTATACGCAAAAAACTAGATTTAATATTAGTTTACAATTATAAATTCACTCCTTCTATTTTGTTGGTGTTGTTCAATTGTACAAGGAACTGAATCAAAACAATCATTAATTAATTGCGACTCGCCATAACCTTTTGCGGTTAACCTATCTGGACTGATCCCTTTATTAATTAAATATTTTTTTGTAGCATTAGCTCTAAAGTTAGACAATCTAATATTATATGATGCACTTTGTCTACTATCTGTATGAGAACGGATATCTATTTTTAGATTAGGATATAACTTTAATAACTCAACAATTTTAGCCAATTCAACCTCTGCATCTGGTCGAATAAAATAATCATCTAAGTTAAAGTAAATTATAATATTTAATAATTTTACTAAATCATCACCTGGTTTAGCCTTTATTATGCTTGGGGAAATTTCAAAAACTAATTTATCTACATCCATTCCTTTAATTCTAGTTTCTTTTGTAAGATAAGTATTGCTTTCCGCTTTAATGAAATATTCTCTTTCTTGATTTATGTCATTAAAAGTAAAATTCCCTAAAGAATCTGTAAGAGTTTCAAAAATAATATTTTGATTTGCATCTAACAAAGTAACTTTAGAATTGGGTAAAGGAAGTTTAGATATCTGATCTACTAAAGTAGATGAAATAATATTTAGCTTTTTCTTATTATTCAACTTCGCTAAGTAAATATCATCAAATCCTTTTCCGCCATCTCTATTAGAAGAAAAATAAAAAGCACCACTTTGATAGCCTTCTGTGAATGAAAAGTCATCTCTTTCGCTATTTACCGGAGCCCCAATATTTGTAAAATTTGAATAATTCCCATCCTCATCAGTATTTGATTTAAATATATCAAGTCCACCCAGACCAATTAAACCATCTGATGAAAAATATAAACTACCATCAGAAGCTACGAAAGGAAACGTTTCTCGTGATTTTGTGTTTATTTTATCCCCTAAATTAACTGGCTTTCCAAATGTATTGTCTGAGTTTATAGCAACTTTATACAAATCTGAATTACCAAAACCTCCAGGCATATCTGATGCAAAATACAAATAATCTTCATTAACACTCAATGCTGGGTGTGCAAAATTATAGTCTTTATTGTTGAATGGAAGCTCTATAATATTTCCCCACTTGCCCTCTAAAAAAGTAGATTTGTAAATTTTTAATTTAACAATTTTATCATTATTCATTCCTAATTTACCATTATTAAAATTGCTTCGTGTAAAATACATCGTTTTTCCATCATTAGTAAAAACTGGACTAGATTCATGATATGCTGTATTTAAAACATCGTCAAAAGAATTAGGTATCATTACTAATGAAGAATCTTGTAACGCGGCTTTAAAAATATTCGAAAAATTTTGATTTGTCCATTTATCAAGTTTATTTTTAACTTTATTTGTAGGCCTGTTGGATACAAAATAGAATATATTATTATTAAAATTTCCACTATAATCCGAAAATTCAGTATTAATTTCAGCATTTACTATACTATACTTTTCTACATTATTATTGATTTCTGTTAAGTAAAGTTTATTTTTAATATATAACTGACCTCTATAATCGTTCGTGAGTTCATAAAATTTCTCCATCATTTTATCTGCCTCATTATAATCTTTTACAGACTTCAATGATTGTGCATATCTAAAATAATATTCAGAATCGATACTTTTAGTATCTAATTTAAATAATTTATCATACCAAATTTTTGATTTATCTAACATTCCATTAAAGTAATAAGAATCCCCAATTTTTTGGAATAATTCAATAGAAGAATATCCATTTTGAGCTACTTTTTCATATATTTTAATTGCATCAATATAGGAGTAATCCATATATTTTTTTTCTGCCGTTTTACTATTTTGTTCTTGAGCTGAAATTAAAGAAAAACAAGTCAAAAATAATATACACATTATATTTTTCATAAACATTATTTTAAAAGAATCTTGGGTTGACAATTTTGTTCGATTTTTTATTAAATTCATAACGTAAAAATAATTCATGAGATCCTGCATTATAATATGACAAATTTGTTACATCAGAGTCATAACCATAACCAATAAACCAATTTTCATTTATTTGAAAACCTGTTAACATACTTAAAGCAGCATCCATTCTATATGAGGTCCCCAAAGTAATTTTTTTGTGAAATAAAAAGTTAGCTGAAACATCCATTTGCAAAGGTGCGCCTTCAACAATTTTAGCTAAAAATGCTGGTTTAAATTGAATGGAAGGATGAATATCAAATACTTTCCCTCCAATAACATGAAAATGCATTCGCTCTTTAGATACTGATGAAGATCCTGATGCTATTTGATTTCGATTAAAATGTTGTATCTCTAAAATGTTTGGAACAGAGATCCCTAGATAAGTAGCTTCTGAATACCAATAAGCCCCTGCGCCAAAATTTGGTGAAAACCGATTGTCTATGTTATATTTAGCCAATATATCACCTTGATTATAAATATTTAATTTAGAAAAATCTACATTTAGTAAATGTGCTGTTGCACGAAGACCAAACGCTAATTTATATGTTTCAGAAGTATTAATAGTATAAGAGAAATCTGCTGAAACTGTTGTCTCACTAGATGGTCCTATTACGTCATTTGCAAAATTTAGTCCCATTCCAATTTTTGAATCTTTCAAAGGTGAATGTATTGCAAATGTATTTGTTGTTGGCGCTCCATCTATTCCTACCCATTGGGTTCTGTGCAAGCCAAATATGCTGGTATTTCCTCGAGAACCGGCATAAGCTGGGTTGATATTCATGGTGTTGTACATATAATTGGTAAATTGAGCTTCTTGCTGAGCATATAGCGTTGCAATCGCAAAAAAACTAAAAATAATACTTCCTAAAACTTTTTTCATAGTTATGTTTTATTTAAAGGCATACTGTATTTCTTTCTCGCCTTATTTATTTTTTATCTGTTTAGATATAAATATCCTACTCGTTGTTTCCGCTCTCCAGAATTATTTTTATATTTTAAAACATACCAATATGTACCAACTGGCAATTCTGATGTTTGGCTTATCGTTACTCTTCCTTCTGAAATTCCTCTGAAATAGTTGCCGTTTTGTCCATATCCATTAACATCATACACTTTTACACCCCAACGATTATATATTTCTAAATCGTTTTCTGGATATTTTTCTATGTTACGAATAACAAATACGCTGTTGTCACCATCTCCATTAGGTGTAACTAAATTGAAAATTTCTAAATCATCATCAGAAGGTGCGTGGTTATTAATTTCTAAATAATCTGGAATTCCATTTCCGTTAGCATCGAAAGGATCATTTGGATTTGGTCCAATTTCTTCGCCGTTTGTTAGGCCATCTCCATCACAATCATCTTCTAAGAATGCTTGACTTAATGGCAATGTTACATTAGACATATTCGCCTCACAAGGATTGTTGAAATCTGTTCCATCTAATACTTCTTGCTCATTTGTTACTCCATCTCCGTCACAATCAGCATTATTCCAACTAATAGATTGGGTTAAAGTTACACTTGCAACTTCAAAATCACATGGATCTAATGGATTCGTTCCGTCTAATAGTTCTTGACCGTTTGTTACACCATCTCCATCACAATCAGAAGTTAACCATTGTGAACTTGGAGTAACAGTCTGACTCGTTAATTGAAATGAACAAGAATCACTTGGATTAGTACCATTTAAAATTTCTTGACCATTAGTAACACCATCACCATCACAATCATTTATTGGAAACTCTAGACAAGAACCAATAGTTATAGTAGCTGTAGCCGTATCACAATTTGTTGGATTTAAATTCTCACAAATCTGATATGTTAATGTTAATGTGCCTGCTGGTGTATTTGGTGCAATGGTAATTGTACCATTC
>JBIPOM010000253.1:0-4164 GCA_044379175.1 Flavobacterium sp.
AGCCGTCCAGAACCGCTAAATCTTGTTGGTTCAAACGGGGGATCATCTGGGCCCTCGCCACCACCATTAATCGTGACCATTCCTGCACTCAAGTGACTGGCGGCTGCGACATGCTGCGGGTTAGCGGTTAATGCACCCGCACTCAATCCGAAACTAGTTGAGTTTGCTCGAGTGATCCCTTCTTCAAAGGACTCAACAACGCAAACTGTAATTACTGGCCCGAAAGTTTCCTCAGTCATCAAGCGAGAATCATCTGGTGGATTGAGGACCACTGTTGGTGGGTAGAAGAAGCCAGGTCCTGGAAGTGGCTCACCGCCGATCAGGACTTGCGCACCTTTAAGTTGTGCTTCAAAAACGTGTTCATGTACTAAATCCCGTTGGGACCCATCAATTAGTGGCCCAAGTTGATTACTTGGGTCGCTACCTGGACCAATAGTCCAACTCGAAGCTTGAGCTACTAATTCAGATATGAATGGCTCAGCGATGTTTTTGTGAACATATATGCGCTCAACTGAGGTGCAGACTTGTCCAGTATTAAAAAGACTTCCGGTTACTGCAATCTCGGCGGCCCACTTTATGTCCACATCTTCATCAATAACAAGTGGGTCCTTACCACCAAGTTCAAGGAAGCATGGAATCAGTCGGGCGCCTGCAACAGCGCCAACTTTTCTTCCAGTTGCAACTGAACCAGTAAAGTGAACTAAGTCAACATCGGGGTTTTCAATCAATGCTGACCCGGTCGCACCATTTCCTAGAACTATGTTGAATACACCTGGCGGCAGGCAATCGAATACTTCCGATAGCGCGGCAACTGAAAGGGGAGCTTTTTCACTGGGTTTTACAACCACAGTGTTTCCTGCGACAAGGAGGGCTCCAACCACATCTGTTACTTGGCAAACGGGATAGTTCCAAGGAGTAATTAGGGCTGCAACTCCATATGGTCTACGAACTAAGCGCCCTGTGCTTGAGCTGGACTCAGCAAAGAATTCAATCGCACCAGATATCTGGTTCTCAATAACTTCTGCTGAGCCATGAATATCAGTTTGGGCCATAGCGATTGGTTTACCCATCTCGCGAGATTCAATTTCGGCCAGAAGGTGCGAAGAATTGCGCAGATTATCTGCGACCTGGTTCAACAATTCTGTTCGTCGTTGTGCGCCAAGTTCCCACCAACCAGATTGCGCACACTTTGCGGCTTTGACAGCTCGGGCGACTTCAGCTGAATCTGAGGCCTGGAAGTGACCAACCAAATCGCCGGTAGCTGGGTCAAAGATTTTTGTCGTGTCAGTGCCAAGGGTTGACTGGGTCCCATTGATCCAATTTGAGCCATAAATTTGCGTCACACCAACCACCTTTACTCGGAAAACCCACCCGTTCTAAGGGAAATACACCCGATGAAAAATTTCTTACGAAACGCTGACAAGTGAACGATTCTGATCGTAACATTATTATGTAAAGGCTTGCCAGTAAATCTGGCTTTATTCGCAGGGGTTCGATCAGATGAAAAAATTGGTTCTAGCAACAGGTTCAGTGGGAATGCTTTTGTTAACTGCTTGTGGCGGGGCAGCGGCTCCTGATACTCCGGTAAGTGGGCAAACAAGTGCATCGGGAATCGAGTTGGTTTCCTCGATGCCGGCGGGAGTTGGTCCAGTAGATAATGTCAATTGGAATTTGGCAGACGGTGAACCGCTATCGCTAGATCCAAACTTATCTTGGAGTGGCTCACAGAATTTTGTTGGTAATTTAATGTGCGAGTCCTTGCTATCCACCACTCCTACAGGTGGTTTAGAACCAGGTTTAGCAACTGATGTCTCCTACACAGACGACAAAACACTTGTTGTTAAATTGCGCGAAGGCGTGACCTTCTGGGACGGCAGTGCAGTAACTGCCGATGACGTGGCATTTTCTATCGAGCGCGCACGTACTAATGAACTTTCGCAGTTCGCTGGCGACTTGGCATCCGTTGCATCAGTTGAGGCAACGGATGCAACGACTGTGACTATTGCATTAAGTGAACCAAATTCACTTGTGCGTAGTGCATTGTCGACAGGTGCCGCAGCCGTGGTATCAAAGGCATCCGTGGAAGGCAATGCTGATTTTGGACTGCCAGGCAACACTTCGATGGTTTGCTCTGGACCATACATGCTTAAGGAATGGACCGTTGGCACGAAAATCGTTGTTGAGGCGAATCCAAACTGGTGGAACAAGGGTGAAGGCAAGCAGCTTACACAGCAGATCACTTTCTCATTCATAACGGATCCGGCAGCAGCTGTTGCAGGATATGAAAGTGGAGAACTTGATGGTGGCTTTTTGATTCCAGCTTCAAGCATTAAGGCCTTGCAGGCATCCACGGTTGGCAAGATGGGATTTGCCCAAGGATCAGGATTCTTTGCTTGGGTGCCAGTGATGAATTCTGACCGCTCAATGTCCAATCCAAAACTTCGCCAAGCGTTGGCGATGAGCCTTGATTATGCAAACCTTGTTGATACGGAAACTGCTGGAGCTGGAATTCCAGCTAAAGCCGTAGGTGTTCCAGGATCATGGGGCAATGAAAAAGCTGCATTCCAAGAAGCTTGGGATGCGCTACCTGATCAAGTTACAGACCTAGAAGCTGCAAAGAAATTGGTAGCCGAGTCTGGCGTAAGTAATCCAGAGTTGGTAATTCAAGCGTGGTCTGAGCTACCGGATTCTGTAAACCAGGCACTCGTTTTACAGCAAGCTGCTAATTCGGTTGGTTTCAATGCCACGATCCTAAAGGTTGGCTTTGATCGTGTTGCCGACATTTATAGCAGTGCAGTAAAGACTGACATCGATATCTTCGGCACTTCGTATCTATCAATTGTTTCTGATCCGCTGTCCATTTATTCCCAAATTGGGCTTGA
This sequence comes from Flavobacterium sp., assembly GCA_044379175.1. Classification (GTDB taxonomy): domain Bacteria; phylum Bacteroidota; class Bacteroidia; order Flavobacteriales; family Flavobacteriaceae; genus Flavobacterium. The sequence goes on from JBIPOM010000253.1 coordinate 2,883, forward strand.
GGCTGGTTATGCAAACTGGGGTGGTTATAGCAACGCCGAAGTTAACGAACTTGTCAAGAGTGCGCTAGCTACGACCGACGATGCAGAGCGAGCAAAGATCACGATTGAGATTCAAAAGTTGATCGTAGCCGATTACGCGTGGTTGCCAACAACAACAAATCCGTCACCGTTCTTCATTAGTAATGAATTGTCCGGAATTGTGCCTGCCGCACCAGCACACATTTGGTCTGCATGGGCTGTAAACCTCGGCACTGCAAAGTAAAGCAATTACCTCTCGTAACCCATCACAAATAGAAATTCAAACAGGTAAGAATAACTGAATGAAAAGATATTTGTGGCGAAGAATAGGGCTGGGTGCGCTGACGATTGTCGCAACGACATTGTTGGTGCACCTAGCTCTCTATCTAGCACCTGGTGATCCAATTGGTTATTTGCTAAACGGACAGCCAGCAACTCCTGAACGAGTTGCGGCGCTGAGGGCACAATTTCATTTAGATGATCCATTTTTCACTCGGTATGTATCTTGGGTATCCGATATACTTCAGGGCGATTTAGGATTTTCAGCTTCCTTTAATACTGACGTATCAACGTTGATATCGTCGCGGCTCCCTACGACAATTTACTTAGTCCTGATTTCATTTGTTTTTATATCAGTATTTGGACTTACTATGGGTATTCTTGCCGGCCTGAACAAAGGCGGTATAGATAGCTTCTCAATGGCCACTGCAACAATCTTGTCTTCAATCCCAGCATTCGTTGGCTCATTCATTTTGATAAATGTTTTTGCGCTGAACTTAGGTTGGTTTCCAGCCATTGGCGCTGGAGACGGGAGCCTTCCATCAGCAATTTCGCATATGACGTTACCCGCGATTGCACTCGCATTTAGTGCTGGTGCATTTGTGGCTCGCACCACTCGGGCTTCGATCCGAGTGGAGAGTTCCTCAGAACACGTCACAACTGCAACCGTTAGGGGCATACCACGCCGCAAAGTTGTATCCCGACACATTGTTCGTAATGCACTGCTACCAATTATCAGTCTCGGTGGATTACTTTTTGTTGGACTGATTGTTTCAACGGCATTCGTTGAACAGGCTTTCGCAATCAATGGAATAGGCGGCCTTCTCGTAGTCGCCGCGAGGCAACAAGACTTTGCTCTAGTACAAGCAATTACTTTGATTATGGTCATTTCATTTGTGGTTGTAAATCTCGCCGTAGATATCCTTTACTGGATTTTGGACCCTCGCATAAGAAGTGAGGTTGCGTAATGTCAATTGGTCAAATT
>JBIPOM010000044.1:0-15141 GCA_044379175.1 Flavobacterium sp.
TAACATTTTCTCTACTAATTTAGTTTGAGATTCTTTGTTAGATAATTCTTCTTTTAATAATTTTTCAGCGATTTCTAAAGACAATGAAGATACTTGATTTTTGATTTCAGCAACTGCATTATTTTTTTCGCTTTCGATTGTAGCTTTCGCTTGTTCAATCATTTTTGCGCCTTGAGATTGTGCTTCAGATTTTGCATCAGCAATCATTTTTTCTTTGATAGCAGTTGCTTCTTTAATCATTGTATCTCTTTCAGCACGGGCTTCATCTAATAATTTTTGGTTATCCGACTTTAAAGCCATCATTTCTTTTTTTGCATTTTCAGCCGAAAGAATAGCTTCTTTAATACCTTCTTCACGTTCGTTTACTGCATCTAAAATAGGTTTCCAAGCAAATTTTTTAAGTAAAAGTATTAATCCTACGAATAAAATTGTTTGCAAGATAAATAAACCAAATGAAAATTGACCTAATAATTCTTCCATTATATATATTGTTTAATTTTAATTTTCAATGTAAACAATTGTTGTAACCAACCGTTACAACAATTGTTTGTTTTAATTATTTTACTGCGAATAACGCTGCAAAACCAATTCCTTCAATTAACGCTGCTGCAATAAGCATAGCTGTTTGAATTTTTCCAGATGCTTCTGGTTGACGAGCAATAGCATCCATTGCTGATCCACCAATTCTACCAATACCTAAACCAGCACCGATAACGATTAATCCAGCTCCTACAAGGTTAAGAGTTCCTTCCATAATGTATATATATTTAATTAAACATTCAATTTATTAATGATGCGCTTCTTCATCATGGTGATGTTCTTCTTTAGCAGCTCCAAAATATAAAGCCGTTAACATCGTAAAAATATAAGCTTGTAATAAAGCTACTAAAATTTCTAATATTGATAATACAAAAGCCAACACAAATGATAACGGACTTCCGATCGGACTACTAAACGTATACATTAACGCAATGATACTCATTAAAACCACGTGACCAGCTAACATATTTGCATATAAACGAATCATTAACGAAAATGGCTTAATAATAGTTCCTAAAAATTCAATTGGCGCTAAAATAATTTTCATTAGAACTGGTACTCCTGGCATCCAGAAAATGTGTCCCCAATAATTTCCATTAGCAGTAAACGTTGTGATTAAATAAGTAATGATTGCTAATGATGCAGTAATTGCAATATTTCCTGTTACGTTTACTCCAAGTGGTGTTAAACCAAACATATTTAAAAACCAAATAAAGAAGAAAACAGTCAATAAATGACTCATGTATTTTTTATAATGTTTCTCTCCAATATTAGGAATTGCAATTTCATCTCTGATGTAAAGTACTAAAGGCTCGAAAAATCTTCCAACTCCAGTAGCAATACCACCATTTTTACTATATGATTTACCTAGATTTCTAAAAATCATAAACATTAATAAAGCCACGATTAAAATCATAACAATACTTTTTGTGATAGAAAAATCTAATGGTTTTGTATTTGTAGTGTGATGCTTTTCATCAACATTAAAAGTTCCTTTTGCGTCTGTATTATAGATCATTCCATCGTGGTGATTTATCGCAAAATATTTTCCGTTTGATTCGGCAACTGCTTCACCATGGTGAAATTCAGAAGACATAAAGAAATGCAATCCGTCTTCCCATAAAATTACTGGTAAAGAAAAACCAACGTGTGTTTCATGACCTGTTTCTTTTCCATATGAAAACAAATGAAAATCATGAGAATCTAATAAGTGATGTTGAATGAATTCTGCTCTTTCTTCTTGTGCTTTTGTTTCTTCAGAAATAACTTCTTTAGTTGCAGCGCCTTCATGATTTACAACTTCAGAATGAGCTGGTTTTGCAACATGACTTGTATCTGCATTTGCAAAAGTAACTACTGGCAAAACCGCAAAAATTGTGGCTATAAATAATTGAATTGTTTTTCTTGAAATCAACATAAAATATATATTCTAAAAAATAGTGTCTTAAAAATTTTTGCAAAGGTATATTTTTTCTTCAAACTACAATACTACAAAATTACTTTTTTTAACAAATTATTAAAATTTAATTTAGTTTATTATTTTTTATTCAAAATACCTATTGTTATCATCGTTTCAATTGCTAAAAAACACATAAAAATAATCAAACAATTTGTTTTTTCAATTTGATTATTTGGTAGGTTTAAAATTGGCTTGATGATAAAATAAACTACGCCTGTTTTCACAAAAGTAGCTATCATAAAAACCATTCCGGTATTATCAAAGTTTTTTTCTGAAACCTTTTTTACAATAAATAAAATCAAATTTGAAAATGTAAAAAACAATAAAAACAAAAACGCTATTGGAAAATGAAATTTTTCTTCCGCATGTTTCAAACTGGGAAACAAAAAAACCAAACGATTGATAGCGTATAACGAAAGTGTAAAAAAGAAAATTTGTTTAAAAAAAAAGAGATTATTTTTCATTTTTATTCAGTTGATTCACCTGGCGGATGACATTATACATCGCTAAAAACACCCCAAAAACGGTAAAAATCTTTACATAATTTTCGGATTGGTATTTTTCATCCAAATATTGACCTAAATAAGCAAACAAAAAAATAACTATTCCCATTTGTGCTGGAATACTTATCAATTGAATCCATTTATTTAATGGTTTGTTTGTCATGTTTTTTTTCAATTTAGCAATTTTCTTTTAATAGTAAATTACTTAGATTTCATCTCGCAACTGGCTTCAAAAATTGCACCTGGTTCTATGGCTAATTTTCCCACGGTAACTTCTCCAGAAATTTTGGCTGATTTTTTGATTCCTAATAATTCTTCCACTACTAATTTACCATTAAACTTGCCTTCGATATCTATATTTTTACAAGTAATATTTCCTATCACTTTACTTTTAGGGCCTAACACAATTTTTCCTTTACAAGTAATATCGCCAATTAATTCGCCGTCTAAACGTAAATCAGCAGCACAAACTATATTTCCTGTAATTGTAGTTTGTTCTACAATTCGATTTGTTTTGCCTAATAAATCGTAGTCCGATTTTTGTTTTTTATCTAGCATATCATTTCGTTTTGGCTAAATATTCCTCTAAATTTTTTTTAATCTGAACCACTTTATAGTCTTCATTAGAGATGATTATTGGTGTATCTTTCAGTTGATAATCTTTATTTTCTTTTAAATAATTAGCAACAGATTCTGCTGTTATTTTATTAATAATTCCGTGTAAAACAATACTATTTTTATCTAAGTTATAAATATCATTTGAAACCTTTACTTTACTATCACCAGACTCATTTGCATATTTGTTTAATTTTTCAAGTAGATTTTTGTGTGTTACCTCATTTGGATAATTGGTAACAAATACCAAATTATACGTTTTTGGTTTTTCTCCAAATTTTAAAGCTTCTAAAATAGGAATATCAGTTGCTACTATTGAAGCTATTTTTTTTGTTTCTTCCCCTTTAGGATAATCTTTTATAATCTTTTGTAAAGCGGATTTATAAGTTGCAAGTCCAAATAATCTGGCTGAAATTTTTGCTTTCAAAACGTCAAACTTTGCATTTAATTCATCGGCATCATATTTCTTTAGCAAGGCATCTATTTCCAAATTAGCCTCTCTGTACAATCCGTTCTCAACTTTTGTATATAGCAAATTAAACTCAGAATTGGCAGTAATATCTGCATTTATTGTTGTATTATTTACTGCAGAAGCATATCTGCTCTCAGGATAATCTGACACTATTTTTTGTTTAAAAAATAGAAATTTCTCATTTTTTTCTGCTAAATATAATTGATATAAGTTATAATAAGTAGGCAAAATTAATTTGCTTTCAGGTGTGTTTGCCAAAATGTCTTCAAAAGAAGAAATGGCTAATGAATTTTCATTTAACTTTTCCTTAAAAATAGCAGCAAGTTGAAAACGTGCATAATTTGCCTCAATATTTAAACTGTCTATTGCTTTTGCATCTTTTGGTAATTGATCAATATAAAAGGAGGCTTTGTATTTGGGTTCTAATTCAATTTCTGCGGTTTTAATATTAGATTCATTTTCGATCTCTTCACTTGTCATTAAATCTAATGAATTCTGATTTGAGCTTGCTATAGATTTCCAATTATCAGCATATTTTAAATCGCCCCATTTTTTTTTGAAGTTAATTTTCCCTTGAGCTACTGTTACTGAATTATAAAAATAAAAATTACTTTGAATCCCAGAAGACAACGATGTTGATTTTTCACTAGGTTTTGCTGTAGGCGTGTTTATTTGTGGTGCATTATCTTTAAATGAACTTTTATTGTTTAAACTTTTTGTCATTGACGGATTGTCATTAAAATCATCTCCAGGAAACATGTCTGATTTTTGATTCTGCTGTGAAAAAGCCAAATTATCAGCTGTTTTTTTAGCTGTGATAGAATCCGAAATCTTTAATTTTTGGATGTAATTTTGATAAAATTTTACTTTTTCAGTAGCAGACATTTTTGAAATACGAACTATACTATCCGAAAAACTAATAATATCTTGATATTTTACAACATCTGTAATAATGTCTAATTTCTTTTTGGTAGGTTTATATTCGTGGTTTTTTTCTGGCAATTGCGCTAAAGTAGAGTCTAAATATTTTTTTACAAAATGGAAATTTTGCTTTTTATAATAAATGCTAGAAATGTTTTTATAATTTAAAGCTGCTAAATATTTATCCGATGAACTATTTTTTATCGATTTATTATAGTTTAAAATGGCTAAATTATGTTTCCCTTTTTTATCGTAAAAAACAGCTCTTTGATGGTGAATGGCATCTCTAAAGTATTTATTTTCAATATTTTCTAGTAATTTGTCTATGTTTTTATGAAAAACAACGGTATCGCCTTTTTCAAAATCAAACTGATTCGCTTGTTTTAAATGAGAATAAATAGTATAACTACGTGGCGATTTACGTTTCATATCAATCACTTCTTGGAACGCTACGAATGCACTATCTGAATAGTTTAATTTTTCATATAATTGACCTATAATAAAAGTATAACGTGCTTTTTCTTCTTTTAGTTTGGTTTCTTTTTTGGCTATTTTTATTGCTGTTAAGGCACTATCTAAAACATTTTTATTAATGTACGCTTGCGCTAAAACAGAATGAATATCTGCCAAATCCTGACCCGTAACTTTTTGTCCTTTTAGCGTTCTATTTAAGTTTTTTATGGCTAATTGTTCGTTTTCTAATTTTAAATTCACTTTTTCTCGCCACACTTGCGCTTGATAAACATTGTTGCTGTTTGGATATTTGTATAAAATATAATTAAATGCTTCCATGGCTGGCAAATAGCGGTGTTCATAATACCTCGATTTTCCCAACATCAAATAGGATTCGTCAATTTGTTTGTTTCTTTCAAATCCGCCAATATTCATAGAATGCTTCTGAATGGCTTTTGTAGCTTTTGTTTCTGCACGTTCAAAATTGGGGTTTTTGGTGGTGCCTTCCTTTTGTTCTGACGGTGTAGTTTGCATTCTTTCTAATGGGAGTACGCTCCAAAAATCATCAGAATACGAAGCATTTACGTCTTTAATTCCTTTTTCTAACGCAATATTTCCGTTAAATAATACATTATATTTTGTATTTGTAGTATGCCATTTTCTGTTTATATAGTTGTCTTTCTTGGTAGAACAAGCCAAAATTAGGGCAAGTAGACCAAGAGTAAACACGTGTTTTAATTGTATTTTTTTCAATGTTATATAGTTTTTATAAATAACTTTAATTTTGGTTATTTAGTATGCAAACGTGTAAAAATAAGTTTTTTTTTTGAAAGATAAACATTACTTTTTTAAGATTATATCATTTCAATTAATTCTAAAGCTTTATGAATGCTTTTTACGTTTTCAAAAGTAATTAATAGTCGTAATCCGTTTTTGGTTTCTTTTTCTTTTACTTTACATAAATTTCCGTTTTGTTGTGCAAATTTCATCACATTCATAAAACGATTACTTTGGTAAAAATTAGATTGCTGATCGCTAATAAAATACCCAACCATTTTATTTTGTTTCAAAATCAAGCGTTCTAATCCAATCTGTTTGGCTTTCCATTTGATTCGAACACTATTTAATAACGAACTCGCTTCTTTTGGCAAAGGTCCAAAACGGTCAATTAATCTTTTTTCGTAAGCTTCTAATTCTGCATTGTTTTTTAAAGAACCTAATTCGTTATACAAACTCAATCGTTCCGAAATATTATTGATATATTCGTCTGGAAACAACAATTCAAAATCGGTATCAATTTGAAATTCTTTTACAAATTCTTTGGTTTCAATATCGTTTTCTTCTTCGTATAAAGTAGCAAATTCATTTTCTTTTAGCTCGTCAATGGCTTCATTCATAATTTTTTGATACGTATCAAAACCAATTTCATTAATAAAACCGCTTTGTTCACCCCCTAATAAATCGCCAGCACCACGAATTTCTAAATCTTTCATCGCAATATTAAACCCGCTACCTAATTCTGAAAACTGAACTAAAGCATTAATTCGTTTTCGGGCATCATCCGTCATAACAGATTCAGGTGGCGTGATAAAATAACAAAATGCTTTTTTATTACTACGTCCTACTCTACCTCGCATTTGATGTAAATCTGAAAGTCCAAAATTATTGGCATTATTAATAAAAATCGTATTTGCATTGGGCACGTCTAAGCCACTTTCGATAATTGTTGTAGCCACCAAAACATCAAATTCGCCTTCGATAAAGGCAAGCATTAATTCTTCCAGTTTTTTTCCATCCATTTGTCCGTGTCCGATTCCTACTTTTGCATTAGGAACCAATCGCTGAATCATCCCGGCAACTTCTTTGATATTTTCGATACGATTATTGATAAAAAACACTTGTCCACCTCGTTCAATTTCATACGAAATGGCATCACGAATGGTTTCTTCACTAAATCGAATAACGTTAGATTCAATTGGATATCTATTTGGTGGTGGTGTAGTAATTACAGACAAATCCCGAGCTGCCATTAATGAAAATTGTAGCGTTCTCGGAATAGGCGTGGCAGTTAAAGTAAGTGTGTCAATATTTGCAGCAATGGTTTTTAATTTGTCTTTTACATTGACACCAAATTTTTGTTCTTCATCTACGATAAGCAAACCTAAATCGCGGAATTTCACGTTTTTATTTACCAATTGATGCGTTCCGATTACGATATCTATTTTTCCTTCCTCTAATCCTTTTAAGGTTTCCGCTTTTTGTTTAGCAGTTCTAAATCGGTTCAAATAGCTAACGGATACAGGCATATCTTTTAATCTATCTGTAAATGTTCGATAATGTTGGTAGGCCAAAATAGTTGTTGGCACTAAAATGGCGACTTGTTTTCCGTTGTCAACAGCTTTAAATGCTGCACGGATAGCTACTTCTGTTTTTCCAAATCCGACATCGCCACAAACCAATCTATCCATTGGACGGTCGTTTTCCATATCCATTTTTACATCGTGAGTAGCTGTAATTTGGTCAGGCGTATCCTCGTAAATAAAAGAACTTTCTAATTCTTTTTGCAAATAACTATCTGGTGCAAAAGCATAACCTTTATCCAAACGCCGTTTGGCATACAACTGAATTAAATTAAACGCAATGTGCTTAACTCGTGCTTTTGTTTTTTGTTTTAATGCTTTCCAAACACCACTTCCTAATTTATAAATTTTTGGTGCAGTACCTTCTTTTCCAGTGTATTTTGAAATTTTATGTAATGAATGAATACTTACATAAACAATATCATTATCGGCATATACTAATTTAATTGCTTCTTGGGTTTTGCCTTCTACTTGAATTTTTTGTAAGCCACCAAATTTTCCAATTCCGTGATCAATATGAGTAACATAATCGCCAATGGACAAAGCGGTTAGTTCTTTTAGAGTAACCGTTTGTTTTTTAGAGGCGTTATTTTTGATAGAAAATTTATGATACCTTTCGAAAATTTGATGGTCTGTATAACACGCAATTTGTAACTCCGAATCGATAAAGCCAGAAAATAAAGGAAAAACAATATTTTCATATTTATCTTTCACATCAATGGACGCATCTTCATCTATATCTTTAAAAATTTCTTTGAATCTTTTGGCTTGATTTTCGTTCGATGAAAATAAATAATTTTTAATTCCGTTATGAAAATTATCGTTCAAATTATTCATCAACAAATCGAATTGTTTGTTAAATGATGGTTGTGGTTGCGTATAAAATTCGACGATCTTTTCCGATTTAAAAACTGGATTTTTATCTAATTCGATTATCGAAAAATCTAACGCACGTTTTAAAAATGTTTCCTGATTTACAAATAACTCTACTGGCTTGGCGTGATGAATCGTTAGTGTTAATTTCGAATAGGCTTCTTTTGCTTTCTCGAATAATCGATCTAATTTTCCACCTAACAAATCGGTGTTTTGAAGAACAATAACGGTTTTTTCAGAAATATAATCTAAGAAATTTTCCCGATTTTCTTGTAATATTTTATTTTCAACATTGGGTATAATGGCAATTTTTGTAACTTTTTCTTTAGACAATTGCGTTTCGACATCAAATGTTCTGATACTGTCAATTTCATCTCCAAAAAACTCTATTCGGTAAGGCACGTCATTTGAAAAAGAAAACACGTCAATTATTCCACCTCGAACAGAAAACTCACCAGGTTCTGATACAAAATCGACACGTTTAAAATGATATTCAAAAAGTGTTTCATTAATAAAATCGATTGATAATTTATCGTTAACACTAAGTTTTAAAGTATTTTTATCTAATTCTTTTCGCGTAACTACTTTTTCAAAAATGGCATCTGTATAAGAAACAATGATAGCTGGTTTTTTTCGAGAATTAATTCTGTTTAATACCTCAGCACGTAATAAAACGTTCGCGTTATCAGTTTCTTCAATTTGGTAAGGACGACGATAAGAGCCTGGATAAAATAATACGTCTTGGTTGTTAATTAAGGCTTCTAAATCATTCAAATAATACGCCGCTTCTTCTTTATCATTAAACAATAATAAAAAAGGAAGTTCCGATTTTTTAAACAACGCATCAATCACAAATGAAAGTGAAGAACCTACCAAACCGGTAGCGTTTATTTTTTTTCTAGACGCAAAAAATTCAGCAATTTGTCCAATTTTTGGATGTTGCTGATATTTTTGAATGATTTCTGATTTGCTCAATTTATAGTATTTGTTTTAAAAATAATATTATGTAAAAAGGAATCCTTTTTTATTTCTGTTTAAGAAAATTAGGAGTTTTTATGTTCTACTCTTTTAAATTAAAAGTACAAAACAAACATTAAATTAAGCCCTAAAGCAGAATTTCATATAAAAACTATTTTGAACTAAAGCCTATTTTATTTAAATCTTATTTGCAAATTTAGTTTTAAATAGCTTTTCCCATTTTCGTTATAGACTTTTCCAAAATCGTGTCTTGAACTACTTGCTGTTTCTAATTTTGTGTTTTGAAATAAATAATCTTCAAACTGATTTCGATTGTAAATATGATAACACAAAACATCTCCGTTTTCTTTTACAATTAAATATCCACCAGTTGCATCATAAATTCCATTCCAAACTTTTGATGGTGTCATTCCAAGAGCAACGTCTGTTAAAAAACGTTTTATTTTGTATTCATAAAAAGTATGAGCAAATTGATTGTCATAATTTAATGGATTTGTTTTGTTAATGTTTTCAGTTAAATCTTTTATTGAACTTAAATTTGATGTGTAAAAAGTTCTGACAATTTCAGCTAAAATGTTTGGCAACAAACTATCAATTAAAACCAAGTTATTTTTGAAAACATCTTGCTCAAGTGAAAGATATTTTATATTTCCACCAAGTTGTTTTAATTTTTCAATTCTATCTTTTAATTTGCTTTTTGTGTCAATTTCGTTTATACTTTTTATTTGATTTTCAGTCAGTTGAAAATCTGTAATTTGATAAATGAAATTAGTAGTTTTTCCGGCGTTTAAAAGCGTAGCTTGTCCTCCAAGTTGGGATTTAATACTAAATCCTAATTCAGCGGTTTGATTTATTCTTTGGTCGTGTATAACGATTTGAATATCAGATTTAGAAGTTGATTTTGCTTTTAAAGAACCACAATTTATTGAGTTCATAAAAGTTTCAATTTCAGGAATACTAAACGCTCCATTTGAAGCTTTTATTGTTGCTAATAACTCTATCGATTGTTCAGTAAAAGTTTTTACAGGAATTCTTAATTGCTCTTTACCACCAGAAATAATTACTAAATCTCCATTAATTTCATATTCAAAATTACCGCCACTTTCGTAACGAATAATTTTGATTATTGGATAAAATAATTCTTCAACTTTGTTTAAATCTGCATCGCCCGCAAATAATTGTTTATCGCCAAGTAATTTGAACAAAGCGTAAATTTCACTCCATTCACCTTTATTCCCTGATAGCATAATTTTTTATTCCGATTAGTTCTAAAATTTTATTTGCAGTTGCCTGAATAGCAGGAACTGCAACGGAGTTTCCGAATTGTCTATATGCAGATGCATCAGCAACTGGAATAATAAAATCATCAGGGAATCCTTGTAATCTTGCCCATTCTCTTGGTGTCATTTTACGAATTCCTTCACGGTTTACCGTTCCTTTAATATGCGTTGTTGGTGTGAAATCTACAATTCTATGGTCAAAAACCAAATTTCTTTCTCTTCCCATTCCGCCAACAACAATTGCATTTGCAATTCCATTGTCGGGAATTATTGCATAACCAAAACCATTCCCTTTGTTTTCGTGTCGTGCTTTATGATTAACTAAAGTTTGAACATATTGAGTTGAAAGATAGTATTTTGTCGGCGGAACATTTTTCTCTTTTACTTTTTCAAAAGTTGAATTGTTTTCTATAGGTTTTGGATATTCAAAACTCGAAATATTCAAATCTTGTCGAAAGCCAACAATATAAATTCTTTCTCGATTTTGTGGTACTCCAAAATTTTTGGCATTAATAATTTGTGGTTCAGGAACAAAATAACCTAAATCATTTCTTAAAACATTTAGAATTGTTTCTAACGTTTTTCCTTTATCGTGACTTCGTAATCCTTTTACGTTTTCAAGAAAAATTGCTTTCGGCTTATGCTTTTTTATAATTTCTGCAACATCAAAAAACAATGTTCCTCTTGTATCATCGAAACCACCTCGTTTTCCTGCAATTGAAAATGCTTGACAAGGAAATCCTGCACATAGTAAATCGAAATCCTCGGGAATATAATTTTTAATTTGTTGTTTTGTAATATCGCCAAATGGAACTTCTCCGAAGTTTGCTTTATAAGTTTTTTTGGCTTCTTTGTCCCATTCGCTTGTAAAAACACATTTTCCACCAAGATTTTGCATAGCAATTCTAAAACCGCCAATTCCTGCAAATAAATCTATAAATTTAAAAGTGTAATTTTTTGGTGTTGGAAATGGAACGTTTTCAACTTCAAAAAGAAGTTGTTGCATTGCTTCTTCTGCAACAATTGAAAATTTTTCTTCTTCTTGTTTATATGTCACAAAATTATTTAAGACTTCTAACGCATCTTCTTTGTAATACTTTGAAACGCCATTGTGTATGTTATGTAAATAATGAGTTAAAACAGCTTTTCCATTGTCATTAGGTTCAACAAGCCTAACTTGATAGCGTTTGCCATCAAATTCATCAATACTTATTTTTTCTTTTAACTTCATTTATAATTAAATTCTATTTTTGCAAGTTCGTAATTTTTCCGTTCTAATTTATAATAAATCAGAAAAATATTTTACGGTTTTTTCAACAAGTATTATAATATATTTTTTATAAAAATAGTACTCCTTTTACCTTTAACCTTAAACCTAAAAGTTACTTCTTTTTTTGAATTTCTTTTTGTTCTAAATCGTCAAAATTTATCGCTTTTGCGTTTCGGGTGGTATCGGTGATACTAATTATTTTTGGCTCACCAATTTCGGTTGGAATTCGGTTTTTTATAACAATTTCTTCACACTGCATATAAAAAGCGTGAAGTTCTTTATTGATGGCTGCAATTAAATTTTGCACTTTATCGCGTGGCACAACATCTAAAGAAAAATAAGTATCTAATGCTAAAATTTTAGTTTGTAACGCTACAATTCTGCTTCTCACTTGAGGAATGTTAAAATTTGGAGGTACATTCATATGCAATGAAGCAGATTTTGCAACTAAATTTAAAACTTTCTGTTTAAAAGCACTAATTGAGGATTTGGGTTTTTGCTGAATTTCTTCCTCGAAATTTTGCCAATCCAACCATTGATTTAAAACACTTCGTACTTGTGGGCTAGTGACTGGAATAGTTAACTGCCAAGCTTTGTTTATTTGTTCAAAAGTTTCTTGGTTTTTTTTCTCCATATTTTCAATAAGCAAGACTTGCTCATCATTTTTCTTACAAGAAATCAGGATAAGACTACAAAAAACACTAACAATAAGTCGTTTAATAAAATACATTCAATTAGAATTGTGATTTGCAAATTTACAAATGTTTACACGATTTTTTAAAAAATTAAATTAAAATATAAAAACTCAGATTTCTAATTTTAAATCTATGAAATTTTGCCACGAATTACCTACTAATTGATTTAAAAAAAATAAATTCAAATCATAATAGACAAAGTCGATTCAAATATTTGTACCGCAACTAAATTAATTCGAATAGCTATGGCTTTTGTGCATTTTGTTAGATTGTAGATATTTTTTTACGAAATTCGAAAAAAGCCTTTAAAATAATGGGTTATTATTATCAATATTTTATCTTTGTAAGACAAAACTACTAACTATGCAAACCAAAATATTAATCATTGGCGCTTGTGGTCAAATTGGAACTGAACTTACTTCTAAATTACGTGCTACATATGGCATGGAAAATGTAATTGCTTCCGATATTAGAAAATTAGAAAATGAGGTTGTCAATAAAGGCATTTTTGAAGTAGTAAATGCTTTAGATTACAATCAAATAGAGCAATTAATTGAAAAATATCACATTACTGATGTCTATTTAATGGCTGCATTATTATCTGCTACTGCCGAAAAAAATCCAGCTTTTGCTTGGGACTTAAATATGAATTCGTTGTTTCACGTTTTAAATTTAGCCAAAACAGGAAAAATAAAAAAAATATTTTGGCCGTCTAGTATTGCCGTTTTCGGACCAACAACTCCAAGAGAGAATACTCCTCAATATACGATTATGGAACCTAGTACGGTATATGGAATTTCAAAACAAACAGGTGAACGTTGGGCAGAATATTACCACAAACAATATGGTGTAGACATCAGAAGTATTCGTTATCCTGGACTAATCAGTTGGAGTACAGAACCTGGAGGTGGAACTACGGATTATGCCGTAGACATATATCACAAAGCAATTACGGATGGAAAATTTACAAGTTTTTTATCTGAAAATTCTGCTTTACCTATGATGTATATGGACGATGCAATAAAAGCTACGATTAGCATTATGCAAGCCGATGCTGAGGATATTAAAATTCGTTCTTCATATAATTTATCTGGAATGAGCTTTACTCCAAAAGAATTGGCAGCAGAAATTACGAAACATTATCCAGATTTTACTATTGCTTACGAGCCAGATTTCCGTCAGAAAATTGCCGACAGTTGGCCAGCGAGTATTGATGATAGTGCTGCAAGAAAAGATTGGGGTTGGAAAAACGATTTTAACATAGAAAATATGACCGTTGAAATGTTTAAAAATTTGAAAGAAACGATTTATAAATAAAATTAGTTTAACAATTTACAATAAAGTATCCCCGAGCAAATACTGACTTTTATATGGAAGTAAAAAGTTCTTTAACGGCTAGTTCGTAATTTCTTTTACTTTGGGCTTTTTTAATTTTTTTAAATGTTTTTTGAGTATCCGGAAAGGATTGTGAAAAGTATTCCCAAAAGCCTAACATTTTCATTCGTATTGGCGTTGGGCCTTGCAAAAACGCATCGTATTCCTGATAAATTTCATCGTGAAACGCATTAAAAATCTTAAACCTATCTTCAGGATATTCTGTAGTATTATTTTTAATCATACTTGGTAAAAACGGATCGGCAAGTAAGCCTCTGCCTATCATAAAATGATCAATACTCGGAAAGCGAGCTTGCATGTCTCTAAATTTTTCAACGGAAGTTATATCTCCGTTATAATACAGTTTGTGTTTAGAAACATCCAAACAACGTTGAAACGAATCTAAATCCACATCGCCTTTATAGACTTGCTTGCCAATTCTGGCATGAATAGCAATATTTTTAATAGGGTATTTTTCTAAAATTGGGAAAACATCTAAAATTTCAGCTGCGTTTTCATAACCCATTCGCATTTTCATCGAAACCACAATATTCGTTTCGCTATGCACTTTATCTAGAATAGAATGAATTCGTTCGGTATTACTAATTAAACCAGAGCCCATACCGCATTTTGCTACCATTGGATACGGACAGCCTAAATTCCAATTGAGCTCTTTATATCCGAGTGATTGTACGTATTTGGCTACAAATAAAAACTCATCCGCATCGTTAGTAATTATTTGCGGAATCACTTCTAAAGTCGTATTATTTTCTGGAAGAATATCACGTTCGTATGACGCTTTAATTTCTAATTTTCCGTTTAATCTGATGTAAGGCGAATAGAACGTATCAATACCACCAAAGTGTTTATGAAATGCATTTCGAAATCTGAAATCCGTAAAACCTTGTAAAGGTGAAGATAATAAAGTAACGCTCATATTTCTAGATTTTTAGATAACAGATTTTTAGATTAATTAGAATGCCAACATTTTTTTTTGAATAATTTTTTTTCAATTTTTTTTTATCTAAAGGGTCTAACAATCTAAAATCTCTAACAATCTAATAATCTAACCATCTAAAATGTCTAAAAATCTAAACATTATCTGAAGCAAACCATTCTGCAAATGACGATTCTGTTTCTTGTAAACGTAGCGAATGTAACTGAATGTCTTTAGGCAAACGCGCACTTATTTTACTTGCGAAATCGACTACCATATTTTCACTTGTAGGTTGATAATCCACTAAAATAACATGATGACCGCGATTTTGTAATTCTTTTGCCAATTCTACATGTGGGGTATTTTGGTTAAAAACCGTAGCGTGATCAAAAACATCTACAATGTCTTCTC
>JBIPOM010000045.1:0-15121 GCA_044379175.1 Flavobacterium sp.
AAATACAACAAATACACCAATTACAATTACTTATGCGGCTATAGCTTCAACTAACGATGCTTCTGCTTGTGCTGGAGTTACTTATAATTATACGATTACCGTTAATCCAAAACCTGCAATAGAAAACCAAGCATTTGTAATTTGTAGTGAACAAGGCTTTATAGTAGCTCCTGTAAATGGCACTCCAAATGCAAGTACCATCGTACCGTTAGGAACATCTTATATTTGGACGATAAGTACCAATACAAATATAACCGGAGCTAGTACAGGATCAGGTAGTCAAATAAGTCAAGTTTTAACCAACACTAGTACTACAATTCAAACAATTATTTACACGGTTACACCAACATCGGGAATATGTATAGGCACTCCTTTTACAATTACAGTGGAGGTATATCCTAAACCGGATGTACAATTTGATTTAGCTAACCAAACCATTTGTAATAATACAACAACCAATTTAGTTACATTAAGTTCATCATTACCAGGCGCAATTTCATTCGCATGGACAGCAAACATACCAACTGGAATAAGTGGCGCAACTGCTTCAGGAACTGGAAATATTCCAGTACAAACGTTAGTCAATTCTACAAACGCGCCTTTAACTATTACCTATACCGCTGCGGCAACTTTTACTAGTAACGGAAATTCATGTACTGGAAATGGTGCCTTTTATACCATTACGGTAAATCCAACATTTACAGCATCGGGAGTACTTTCTAACTATAATAGTTATAATGTAAGTGTTTTTGGAGGCAATGATGGAACCATCAACTTAACGGTTTCGGGTGGATCTGGTACCTACACTTATAGTTGGGCAGGACCTAATGGATTCACCGCTATAGCAGAAGACGTAACAGGTTTAATTGCTGGCACCTATACTGTAACTATAAATGATGGGTATTGTGTACCTATTGTTTTAACATTTACACTAACTCAGCCACCAGAGCTTTTAGTGCAACAAGATGTAGCGCTAAACATAAACTTACTTTGCTTTGGAAATTCAAATGGTGCTGTAGGAATTGAAATCACGCAGGAATCAGTTGGTCCGTATGATTATACTTTAATAAATAGTGCGAATGTAATCGTGCAAACCATCTTAAATTCAAGCAATTTGAACCCACAATTTACTGGATTAGTAGCAGGTACGTATTCTGTTTTAGTAACAGATGCTAATGGAGGAACAAAAACTGTAACAGGTTTAGAAGTAACACAACCAGATGATATTGTTATTAGTTCAACTATTACAAATATAACATGCTTTGGAGCCAACAATGCCTCTATCTCACTAGCAATAACAGGTGGAATAGCGCCTTATATTGCCAATTGGAATACGTTAGCTACTGGATTTTTTCAAAATAATTTAGCGGCTGGAATTTATACCATAACAATTACAGATGCAAATGGATGTACAAAACCAATTACAATAAACATTATTGAAGCACCAATATTTACAATTAATCCTGTTGTAACAAACATTTCATGTTTTGGAGCCAATAACGGAAGTATCAACCTAAATTTAGTTGGTGGTCAAGCACCAGTTGTAGTAACTTGGAATGATGGAAGTACTTCTGGAACCATTAGAAATAACTTACTTCCAGGCGTATATAGTGTCTCAATTTCTGATGGTACACCTTGTTACATCAACAGAACATTTATTATTGTTGAACCACAACCAATAGTATTAAACGCAACCGTACAAAATGCTTTAGATTGTATTAATGCAAGTAGCGGCGCCATAAATCTTGTTGTTTCGGGTGGAACACCACCGTTTACATATGTTTGGTCAAATGCAGCAATAACAGAAGACCTTTCAAATATTCCAAATGGAAATTATTCTGTAGTAGTTACTGATAGTAAAGGCTGTATCAAAACGTCTTCTTTTATCATTACAAGACCTTTACCTTTAACATTAATTTTAGATCAGGATTCACAAGTAAATTGTACTTCGGGAACACTAACTAATAATTTTAAAGCAAACGTTTCGGGTGGTATGCCTCCTTTTTCAATTAACTGGACTAGTGGTTTGGTTTCTGGGACAAATAATGAGTTCATGTCCACTACTCAAAACGGATTAATCACAGTAACCATAACAGATGCCAACGGATGTAATACATCGCAAAGTGTCACCATTACAAATCCAATTATTGGAAATGCTGGTTTTACACAAAATTCGTACGCATATACTACTTTCGGATTATATTCTATGTTAGATCCTATTCAATTTACCAATACGGCCACAGGTGATTACATTAGCGTATCTTGGAATTTTGGAGATGGTACGTTTTCTACAGAAGAAAATCCAATACACACTTATGTTTTAGAAGGCAATTATATTGTAACACAAACCGTAACTTATCCATTAGGTTGTATAAAAACAACTACAATAAGTTTAATAATTGAAAAAGGTTATGTTTTAGTCGTTCCAACCGCCTTTACACCAAATAATGATTCACTTAATGATACCTTTAGACCGGTAACAAAAGGCTTAAAAAATGTACGATTAGATATTTATGATACGTGGGGTTCTTTAATTTATTCCGAAACAGGTGATGTAATTGCAGGTTGGAATGGTCAAATAAAAAATACTCCAGCTGAAAATGGAAATTATTATAGTAAAGTATCTGGAGAAACCTTTTATGGAATCATAGTAAATCAAAATGAAACATTTGTATTAATAAAATAAGAAGAGCAAAAATGAAAATCAATATATCTACCATCCTTTTGTTTCTTTTCTTTAATATACATTTACAGGCACAAGACCCTGTATTTACTCAATCTCTGTTAGTACCTGAAACGATAAACCCAGCTTTTACAGGTTCGGCAAGTGCATGGAATGCTGGATTGATACACCGAAGTCAATGGCCAGATGGAAATAGAAGAATTGACACACAATATGGTTTTGCAAATAATTTAGTTAACGACAATATTGGGATTGGATTTACTGTATTAAATCATAGAGAAGTATTTACAGATTATAATTTTTTTCAAATAAACGGTGCTTTTTCATACCGTGTTGACATCAATTATGATTGGCGGCTTAGATTGGGTATAGAAGGTGGATATGGTAGAAAAGATTTTAACTTTGGGAATCTAGTATTAGAAGACCAAATCAACATCAACACAGGTGCAATATCTGGAAGTAGTATAGATCCTGGATATTTAAAAAACAAAAACAATATTAATTTTGTTGATTTTTCAGCGGGAGTTTTAGTAGATCAAGAAAATGCTTGGTTTGGAGCCACTTTAAAGCATCTAAGTAGACCCGATATATCATTTACTGAAAATAGTAATGTACCTTTAGATTTATATTTCACATTACATGGAGGGTATTTTTTTGAACTAAACAATACGCCTTTCATGATTTTACCACAAGATTCTAATATATTATTTTCTTTTAATTATATAAGGCAATCACAATACAATAGGTTAGACCTTAGCACTTCATTAGAAATGAACACTTTTGCTTTTGGAATAATTGCATCCACCAATCCAGAAGGAAAAAGTCCAAATAGTCACGTTTTAACTTCATTAAATCCATTTGTTTCCATGCGAGCTGGCGAATTCAAACTGGGTTACTCCTATGACTTAAATACTTCAAAATTAGGAAATGGACAAGGTATACATGAACTCTCATTAACCTGGCAATCTAGCCATACGTGTAGAGATTGCGACAATTATAAAATGAAACTGAAACGAATTTAAAATTATAATCAAAAGGACAGCAAATTTAAAATGAGCTGGATTTAAACATAAAATTCAAGTTTAAAAACTGGTATTTACATAATAAATAGCGATTAAAAAAATTAAGACTTTATTCTTATAATTTTTTTCACACCAAATAATAAAATTTTTCCTATAATGCCTTGAAAAGGATTTTCTGTAGTTGTTTTTTGCTTGTTTTTTGTGATGAGATTCATAGCTAAACTTAGCAGGTGACACACTATTTTTGTTTTTAAATTTGAAGTTGACAATATTGATTCAAAAGAAGTTTTAAGGATATTAAGGGGTGTAAATCCTATGATAGTTTGATGGTATTGATTCTTTAAAGATTGTAAATCAGCAGCTTGTTGGTATTTTAATAAAATAATTTCTTCTGCTAATAGCTTTTTATAATTACTATTTTTCATAATGTGTTTTTTGTATTCATTTTGCGAATAATAAAATTGCTAACTGGGGTAATAATCCAACTTTCTCTAAAAATATAAAGTAAAATTGCAATTAGAAAATAACCCAGACCAATTACAAAAAATCCTAAAAAAGGGGCCTCTAAATAGTCGCCTATAAACAAAGCCAATCCAATATTTATAAATAATAAAAATAAAATAACAACAACCGTGATGAC
Organism: Flavobacterium sp.; assembly: GCA_044379175.1. Classification (GTDB taxonomy): domain Bacteria; phylum Bacteroidota; class Bacteroidia; order Flavobacteriales; family Flavobacteriaceae; genus Flavobacterium. The sequence continues at coordinate 4,346 of JBIPOM010000045.1, forward strand.
TAATTTCACAAATAAATTAGAACTTATATCTGCTAATTTATAAATGGCTTCATTTTTACATAAAGCGAGAGAAGTTTTGCTATACGTTTCTGCTTTTTCAATAAGCTTTTCAATTGTTGCTATTTTATTTTCCATCTGAATTTTATTATTTTGGGTCAACCATTGTTTTTGCTTCTTCTAATAAAGCGTCGTATTTTTCTGATACTTCATGATACAAACCCTCAAATTTACCCTTTAATTCATCGGCGTAATTTTGACCTTTATCCATAATTCGCTTTCTAGTTTTCGACCCTTTTGCAGGAGCAAATAACACACCTAATAAGGCACCTGCCCCAATTCCTAATAATATTCCTAATGCTGTTTTTCCTGATTCCATGATTTTATATTTAATAATTAATTTATACTCTTTTTCCTTGAATAAGTCTTAATAAAATTGCAATTATGGCAATAACTAATAAGATATGTATTAGTGATCCAGCGCTGTAAACAAAAAAGCCAACAGCCCAAAAAATGACCAATATAATTGCGATACTATAAAGTAAATTACTCATTTTTTAGTTGTTATTTTTAATGTTTATTTTTTGAATGGCTTGTCCTAATTCATTCATATCAGCATTAAATTCTCTTTTAAAAGAATCCCAATCCGTTTGATTGTTTTCGTAATTTGTAATCTTCACTTTTAGAGATGAATTTTTATCTTCTAAATTAGCTATGCTTTTTATATACGACTTATCAAATGTAGAACCTGGCTTGTTAATTGCTTTTTTCAATTCTGCAATTCTATTTTCATTCGCAGTTATTGTTGCAACCGCTTCTGATTTATATGTCTGCCATTCTACATCATTTGCTTTTGAGATGGCGTCTTCGTTAATATCTTCTGTGACATCATCTAAATTTTCTTTCGCATCTTGTACTTTATCAATAGCTTCCGATTCTTTTTCAGAGTTAGATTTGCAACTTAAGATTACATTTCCCGCTAAAATTGAAACTAAAGCAAGAACTAAAATTGATTTTTTCATTTTAAAATAATTTAAAGGTTATAATTTTTCAATTAATTTTTGCAAATCTTCTTTAGATTTACCTAATGTGATTTGCAACTTCCCTAACATTTCGTCTTTTTTACCTTCCACAAATAACAAATCGTTATCTGTAAGTTGGGCAAATTTTTGCTTGAGTTTCCCTTTCTGTACTTCCCAATCGCCTTTTAATTCTGTTGTGTTCATAATTTATATTTATATTAGTTTATATTCTCAATCTCTAAAAACGATATCTAACACCTAGAGCCACATCTGGTCCAAAATTATTGTCTCGAAATGCATCTGAATTAAAATATATTTCGGGTCTAAAGTCTAATGAAATTTGCAAAGGAATATCAAAATCATATTCAATACCTAAATCTCCTGCAACCAAAGCAAATGTTCCGCTATCCGAATTTGAATTGGTATCAAAACTCCAACTACCAACTCCACCACCTACTCCAGCATACCAATGAAATCCCCCCTCAATATTCCAAATCCATTGGTACAAACCAACCAATTTAACCGCATCAACATTATTACTGTTTCTCCAACCAAAATCCAATTCCAACCTGTTGTTTTTAGTCAATTTTCTTTGGTAAGAAATTTCTCCACCAAAACCATCATTGTCACCTAAACGCAATCCTAATGTGTTTTTTGAAAGGGTTTGAGATTGTGCGCCAACTGAAAATCCTATTAACAAGTTAGCAACCAAAATAATTTTTTTCATGTGTATCATTTTTGTTATTTATTTATGTAAAGGTGCTTTAATAAATAAGAAATCCTATTACGTAATTTTAAGTAAAACTTATAAGATTCCTACTTTGTTATTTCTGAAGAATTGTTTAATTTTTTCAATGCCTCTTCTAAATGTTCAATATTTTCAAGCTCGGCTTCTATGTATTCTTTAGATAATTCAATGATTTCTTTTTCAGTTTTTTCATTAGTATTGATTACGGAGTTATTGGCTTTTTCGTGAGAAGAAATCAACTCATTTATTTTTAGATGAATTAAAGCCGAATACCTATTAAATGATTTTTGAATAATAAATAAACTTAAAAATGTAGTTCCAAAAATAAAATCGCCAATGTTTTGATGTAAATTATTTGAATTTAGTAAAGAAGTACTCCACCAAAAAAAGACTAGAATACAAGCTAAAATAAAAGTAATAGAGTTACCTAAAATTGTAGTTGCCAATGAAACCAATTTTTCAAAGTAACGTTCTAAATTAAAATAAATCTCTTTCATTATTAGTAGCAAAAAAATATTTGCAATTGATTTTAGATTTTAAAATTGAGTACCAGCGGCATTAATCAAAAAAATAAAAGCACCAAAAATGATGCTTTTAAAATAAAGTTTTATAAAACAGGTTATGCTATTGCAGCATGTTTTTTAGTATTCTTTTTTTGTGATTTTTTTGCCAAGTCAGCTTGCGTTTTTGCTTTAGAATTACAACCACAAGCCATAATACTATTTCCAGCTAAATGATGTTTTGCCGCCTCTTGATGATGATGTGCTGCTGCCTCGTGATGCATAGCTGCTTTTTTGTGATTATCAATTATTTTCTGATTTTCAACTAAAGGATCTTTCACCTTTTTTACTTTTTTAATTGCTTCTAACATACTATTTAAATTTAAAATATAAATGATTTTTTATATTCAATCAAAATTAATAAAAACACATAATCAAATGTTATACAAATAATTATGCGTTTTATATAATTCATATATTTACTATTTATTTTAATGGAAGTACATCAATTACTACTGTTCTATTGTAAAAGCGTTCTTCTGGATAGTTGTTTTCAAAAAGCAAATAATCTGGATTTTCACCATAACCATTTACCTGAAATTTTACGTCATATCTGCCCGATTTAGCCAAGCCTTCTTTCAGAATTTGTTTCACATCATTAGCCCTTGCTAAAGATAATTTCTGGTTATAATTTCCTTCGCCAATTACATCCGTATATCCTTTAACAATTACTTTGCCTCCAATTGGAATTTTTGGCACTACAATTTCAGTTAAATACTTTTCGTAGATAGCAATTGATTTAGATTCGTTAAACTCGAAAATGACACTAAAGCGTAAACTTTCTGTTAATTTTGGCGAAACCATTGGTACTATTTGTATCGAATTTTCTTTAACAATTTTTTTTCCTGTTTTTGATGTTCCTATTAATTTGACATTAAAATTACCTTGTTTTTGATTTTTTAAAATTAAGTTTCTTGATAAAATAGCTTTATCATCTAAAAATGGTCCAAACGTAATTGTTTTTCCATTTTCATCTTTTAGAATTACAGACCAAGTGGACAACACTTTTTTTGAATTTCCAACATTAAAAGTAATATCATCTGGATTATTTTTAAACTCTTGTGTAAATATCTCAACGGGTTTTAAAGGGGCATCTCCTGTTTGAAATTCCATTAACAAAGCGGTAGAATTACTTTCAATAGTAACACGTTGGTCACCTTCTCGAAGCAATACCAACTCTGAAGTACCACCCGGTTTTTCTGATGGTATTATTGGTTTAGATCTACCTTCGATAGCAATTCTGATTGAATCAATTCTGAAAATTTCAACTAAATATTTCTTAATCGTTTCAGCCATAATTACACCGTTTGTTGGTCCATATTCAGAAGATCCAACTAATTTTATAGTCGAAATGGGATTCTCTTGCATTCTATCTCCTAAAATATTAAGTATATTGTAATAAACTAACATCTGTCTTTCGGACCTTTCTATTTTGTGAGTTGAACTAGCAAATTGCACTTGATCTTCTTTAAAATTTTTAGCTTGTTCTTCATTTAATAAAACATAACGAGTAGGAATTTCTGTGGATCCTAAGTTAAAAAAAATATAATTTCGTAAAGGAAAAATTTCTTTAATACTGTTGACAACATCTATACTTTCTGGAGCAACAATTGAAAACAGAATTTCACCATCCCTTTCAAGTACTTGTTCTGTTTTTTTTCCTCTACCTAATTTGAAAGCAACACCCGCTCTTACAGTGCTGATATTCCACGTTTCGATACTTCTAGGATTTTGACCAAAATAAGGTTGATATGAAACAAAAGGAGAGATAATAAATTTAGTTTTTGTTGTTGGCGATGAAAATTCAAAATCATATCCCATACCTATTTGCATTGCATAAACTGTTTTTTCAATTTGACTAAAATCACCAACAATGTCAGACTTTATAATTTGCTCTGGAAATGCTGGATTAATTCCCTGTTTGTACACAAAAGATTTATCAACATTAAACCCTATTCTAGGACCACCAAATAAGTAATAATTAGATTTAAAAGGTGCAAATCTCACACTAGGTTCGATTGTTAAATAAGTTAATTTAGCATTTAAATCAGCCGGGCAATTACAATCTGTAAGCACCTCATTAAAATCACCGCTTCTATTATCAAATCCTAATTGAAACATAAATCCCCAGTACGATTTTGGACGATGATATTCTACTAAAGGCGCTATAAATAATGCTTTTCCTAAACCATTATGAAAAGTAGTTGGTGGTGTAAAATTTTCGTTTAATGTTTGTGTAGAACCACGATAAAAATTAACATTCGTACCAACAGCAGCACCGAACCACCACGAAGGATTTGAAAATATTGTATCTTGTGCACGAATAGAATTGGAAAACAAAATACTAAACAGCGCAATGATACCGAAATATTTTAAAGACCGAATGTTTGATAAACCCAAGAAACCTTGTTCTAGTTTTATATGATAAGTTGTTGTCATTTATTTTAATTTTAAAATTAATTTGGAATATTTATAGTAGTATTTACCATTGTTACTGAAGCAATTAGAGAAATAGCTCGACCGTTTAATACTGTTTGTGTAGTATTTCCAGCAGTAGAAAAAGTTACACCTGAATTGGCAATTATTGTACCTATCATTACACCTCCACCAGCACCGTTTATTGTTGCAGCACTTCCAACATACCAAAAGACATTTTTCGCTAATGCACCATTTATAAGTACTACACTTTTTGCACCATTTGGTCCAGCAGTTCCTACTGTGAGTCCTGCTGCGGTTTGAAATACCCAAATAGCATTTGGATTACCCTGAGCATCTAATACTAAATTTCCATTTGTAATATTAAACGTACCACTTGCAGATTTATAAACTCCAGGTGTTAATGTTAAACTTCCCAATTCACCGGCACCAGGATCAGTTCCCCCTGGCATTGAAGCCGGAGAAATACTTAAATAAGCTGCATTTGCATCTAAAAGTCCTTGAGTAGCAATAGCGAAAGATATAGCTGTTCCTGGTGAAGGTGGCGCTGTAAAAATAGACCCCATAACATTCCCTATATTTAAAGGTGTTTCTGTATAAATGGCATTTGAATCATGAAATCCTGTAATTAAGGAAGAAGCTGCAGTTGTGCCAATACTACCATTGTTAATTACTGTATTGATTCCTTGGTTTGTAATTCCTGCATTACCACCAAAAGCTCCAAATTGGGAAGCACTTCCTAAATTAGGAACAATAGCAGTACTAAAATTCCAAACATACTCATTAACTAATGAAATACCAGCTAAATTTTGTACACCAGTGGTTATATTTGCAATATAATTTGTATTACTTGATAAATTTACTGTTGGTGAAAAAGTTGCCGTGTTACCACTATAAGTAACAGAACCAGACACTGGTAATGTTCCTATTTTTAGTGTAAATGTCACTGTATTAATTGTAGATACATCCATTGACATATTAAAAGTTGCTGTAATCATTTTATTTAGAGCAACACCATTTGCATTTGCAAACGGATCTGTAGCTATAACAAGAGGTGGAACACTACTAAGAGTAGTAAAATTCCAAACATAATTTGAAGCTATAGCATCTCCAGTAGTATTTAAAACAGCTGATGTAATTGTTGCTGTATAAGTAGTATTTGAAAGTAAAGCTGCGTTTGGAGTAAATGAAGCTACTGTTCCTGTGTAAGTTACTGTTCCCAAAATTGGAACATTACCTTGTTGTAAGATAAATGAGCTTGAATTAAAAGTAGTACCATCCATAGGCATATTAAATGTAGCAGTGATGATTTTATTTAAAGTAACACCCATTTCATCAGATTGGGGATCTGTTGAAATTATAGTTGGTAGCAATTGCAAACCTGTACTAAAGGTCCAAATGTAATCTTCTTGTAAGGTATTACCTCTCAAGTCACTTACTGCGGTGGTAACTTTACAAACATAAGTTGTATTGGCTAGTAAGCTACTTGAAGGTGTAAATGTTGCCGTATTGGCTGTATAGCTTATAATACCCGCTAAACTAGTGCTTCCACTTACAACAGTAAATGATGATGAATGGATAGTTGCTGGATTCATTTCCTCATTAAAGGTCGCGCTGATTACGCTTGACAATGCTATATTAGTTGCATTTGCAGTTGGTGAAGTAGCAATCACAAGTGGACAAACCCCAATTGCATCCTTAAAATCATCTTTAGAACAAGCGCTAAATAGAACAACAATTGCGAATACAAGTGTTGTGAATCGTTTTTTTAGTTTCATATTGGTATTTTTACTGTTAATATGAAACAAAGTTGGTTATAAATTATAGGTAATTTGTTGTAGTATTGTCCTTAAAATTTACGAAATTCATAGGTTTAATTGAATTATTGTTTTTTGTTTTTACTCTTTTCAAGTGCTTTTTGCTTTTTCTTAAAAAAACCTCGTAACAAAAAATTATGCTGCGCCGCATCTTCAATAGCTATTAACTTTTTTGAAGCTATTTCAATATTGGTTAATGATGAATCCAAAGAGTTTGCTAAACGTTCATTATCAATTAATATCGACAATATACCTTTTTCTGCGTTTAATTTTTTAGAAAAATTTTGAAATTGGTTGGTGCTTTTTTCCAGATTAATTATTGTTTTTTCAATTGAATTTGCATAATTTGGGTTAGACATTAGTTTATATAGTGATCCATTTTTATTATTCAAATTCGCTGAAAAAACAGCAAATTCATTGGAACTTTTCTTAAAGTTTTGCAATGTTTTTTCAATGCTTATGGCAAATTCCTCATCTGTTAAAACTTTATTTAAAGCCCCTTTTCCTTTATTAATTTTTAAGCTAAATTCAGAAAGTTGTAGCGTTATAATTTGTGCATTTTCGACACTTTTACTTAATCCTTTCATTAAATCTTCTAATTCAACGGCAGTAGCAGTAGCAATAATTGCATTATTTTTGACCATTTCATTTGAAGAAGTACCTGGAGAAATGGTCATAACTTTATCTCCCATTAATCCATCTGTTCCAATACTTGCAACTGCGTCCGTTTTAATATATTTTTGAACCTCATCTTTAATTATTAAATTTACTACCACAGTTGAATCAGAAATAAAGGCGATATCTTTTACTGTTCCAATATTTATTCCAGAAAAACGCACATTATTTCCCACTTTTAACCCACTTACATTTTTAAAATGGGCTTGTAAATGAAAAGTAGCTCCAAATAAGTTTTTGTTGTTACCTATAAAATAAATTGTAAGGATAAATAACGTCAAACCTAAAATAACAAACATTCCTAATTTCCAAATATAATTTATATTTTTAGTCATCTAATTTTATTTTAATTGAAAAAAGAGCGTACCCAATCGTCTGAGCTTTTTTCGAGTTGATGATACTTGCCTTCTGCATAAATAATTCCTTCTTTTAAAATCAGTATTCGATTGCCTGTTAATTTTGCGCAAGACATATCGTGAGTAATAATGATTGAAGTAGTTTTGTATTTTTCTTGTACCGATAAGATTAACTCGCTAATTTCTCTTGAAGTGATTGTATCTAAACCCGAAGTAGGTTCATCATACAAAATAATTTCGGGTTGAATAATTAAAGTACGAGCTAAAGCAATTCGTTTTCGCATACCACCAGATAATTCAGCAGGCATTTTATCAATTGCGGCTTCTAAACCTACATTGGTAAGTGCTTCCATAATTTGTTTTTCAATAGTAGACGCTTCAAGGTCATTTGTATGATGCTTTAAAGTAAAAGCCAAATTTTGTCTCACAGACATAGAATCATATAAGGCTCCGTTTTGAAACATGAATCCAATTTTAGAACGTATAGTATTAAGTTCCACATTGGTTAATTTAGTGATATTTGTATCGAATACTGTAATTTCTCCTTTATCAATTTCCACTAATCCCACAATACATTTAATTGCTACGGATTTTCCAGAACCTGATCGCCCTAATATCACAACATTTTCTCCTTTGTGTACAACTAAATTGATACCTTTTAACACCTCATTTTTACCAAATGATTTTTTTAATTTCTTAATGGAAATTACTACATCTTTTTTCATACGTATTAAAAAAATAAATCTGTAATTTGTACCGCTAACATATCGATTATGAAAATAGAAAGCGAGGCTGCTACAACAGCTTCATTAGCAGCTATTCCAACACTCGCAGTACCTTTAGATGCATTAAAACCTTTATAACATCCTATTAAACCTATAAAAAATCCAAAAAAGAAGGTTTTGATAAAAGCAGGAAGTATATCTAAAAACTCCAAATGCTCTACTACATCCGAAAAGTAACGGTACAAACTCATACTCCCTCGAACATTAAAACCAACGTACCCCCCAAAAATGCCAACCAAATCAGCAAAAAGTACTAAAATAGGAATCATTAAAGTAGTGGCCAAAATTCGAGTAACCACTAAGTATTTGTAGGGATTAACTGCAGAAACTTCCATTGCATCTATTTGTTCAGTAAATTTCATAGAACCTAATTCCGCACCAATTCCAGAAGCAATTTTACCTGCACAAATTAATGCCGTGATTACAGGTGCAATTTCTCTAATTAGAGACAAGGATACCATACTTGGCAACCAACTTTCGGCGCCAAACTTTGTCATAGTTGGGCGAGATTGAATGGTTAATACCAAACCCATAATAAATCCTGTTATTGCGACTAATGGGAATGACTTATATCCAGTTGCGTAGCATTGCCTTATAAACTCATTAAATTGAAAGGGCGGTTTGAAAATTTCTTTAAAAAATCTGGCAGTAAATAATGAAACATTTCCAGTATCAATAAAAAGATTTTTAATAGATTCATACATTGGTATTAAAATTCAAAATGAACTTCAGATGTAATTGGAATATTCAATACTTTTGATATGAAGCAATTTTGTTCTACATCTTTAGTAATTGTTGCAAATTCTTCCGCGCTAATATTAGGAACCGCTCCTAAAATCTTTAAATGAATACTTACTATTCCCAAATCGTTCATTGTTAACGTTGCAGTGGTGTCAAGTTTGCTAGGTGTAATTCCTTTTAAAGTCAATTGTGCACTAACCGCCATTGTAAAACATCCGGCATGAGCTGCAGCAAGTAATTCTTCAGGATTGGTTTGTTTTATTCCTTCTTTAAAACGAGCCTTATAACTGTAAGCTGTGTTTTCTAAAACACCACTTTGTGTGGTTAATATCCCGTTTCCTTCTTTCAAATTTCCTTCCCAATGGGCAAATGCAGTTCGTATCATAAGTTAATTATTTAATATCTGTTTGTTTGAACGCTTTTTCTAGATTTTTCTTAAGATCTTTATATTCGATAGTAGAAATGATTCCCTCTGCGTATTTTTTTCTTAAAATATCATATTCAGATTCTTTTTTTCTTCTTTGTCCTGGAATATCATATGGGATAGCAAAAATCCAAAATAACAACAGAATCCAAATTACCCACCAAATAAGATTCATTCCATAATAATAATTTTCGTAGTTCATAATTTCTATAATTTAATTTTTGTTTTTTTTTAGCTTAAATACCTTCGTAATATCCAAGAATTAGTTTCATGTTGTTGCAATATTCCTGTTAGCAAATCAGCCGTACCTGCATCATGGCATTCCAAACTGCAAATATCAATGTCTTTTCGAAGTTCATAAATAAGAGTTTTATGGTCATTTAACAATTCTGCTAACATGACATTTTGTACTGGATATTTATTAGGATGTTCAACAATTCGAGTAAGCAATGAAAATTCATTCATCGTTCCAATTGTTTTTCCACCTAATTTACCAATTCGCTCTGCTATGTTATCAATTAAGACTTCTAACTCGGTATATTGTGCTTCAAATAATTTATGCAATTCTAAAAAACTCGCGCCAGCCACATTCCAATGAAACTTTCTAGTTTTAATATACAATGTCATTTCATCAGATAAAACTATAGACAATAAAGCAATCGTTTTTTCAAGGTGTTCTTCGGACAATCCAATTTTTGGTATCATAATATGTTAGTGTTCGTTAAGTATTGCTAGTTCGTTATTTACAGATTGAGTCTCTGTAAATTGTACTATAATTTGTTCAATTTTATCTTTTATTTCATAAGAATTCACAAGTCCTTTTAATGTTACTTCAAGGTTATTTACCTCAATATTTATTGAACTTGTGATGCCGTTTTTTTGAAGCGCTTGTGTAATTTTATGTTGTAAATCTATATCTGAAGTCATTTTATAATTACTTTTATTTAGATGTAAAATTCGAACCTAATCTGCTGTTTTATGTTACATAATTATTATAAGAGTTATATAATTCATCGAATTAATAAATGTAAATCATGCCAATAAAAACCAAAAAACCAACAATAAAAAACAAAAAAACCAGATAGATAAAAAACTGACTTACGCTATACTTCATTTGTAAATAATTAGCTGGATAAGTAATTATTTCAAAAATAGAAGTACTTAATTTCTTTTTTAAAGCGGAATCTTTGTGTAAATAATTATCGTTATCGTTTT
>JBIPOM010000180.1:0-4143 GCA_044379175.1 Flavobacterium sp.
GAGATATGATTTTTGTTTTATGTGGAAATACCGATAAAACAAGAACCCAACTTTCTGCTTTACGTATGGAATTAGCGACTCGTTTAGGTTTAAGAAATCCAGATGAATTTGCACCACTTTGGGTGTTGGATTTTCCATTATTAGAATGGGATGAAGAATCGGAAAGATATCACGCGATGCACCATCCATTTACTTCTCCAAAACCAGAAGATATGCACTTAATTACAACCGAACCTGGTAAAATTAGAGCCAATGCCTATGATATGGTTTTAAACGGAAACGAAATTGGTGGAGGCTCTATTCGTATACACGATAGAAATTTACAAGAACGAATGTTTGAATTATTAGGATTTACTAAAGAAGAAGCAGAAAACCAATTTGGATTTCTAATGAACGCCTTTCAATTTGGTGCGCCACCACACGGCGGCTTGGCTTTTGGATTAGATAGATTGGTAGCTATACTTGGTGGGCAAGAAACTATTAGAGATTTTATTGCCTTCCCAAAAAATAATTCTGGACGAGATGTAATGATTGACGCACCATCATTAATTGACGAAAAACAACTTGAAGAATTACATATTAAATTAAATATTACAAAATAAAATAACAATTTTCTTGCTTGTGTAAAATAAATGTATATATTTGCTCATTATTAATAATTAAATACGCATATAATGCAAACAGGTACAGTAAAATTCTTCAATGAAACTAAAGGTTTTGGTTTCATTACTAACGAAGATACAGGTAAGGACATTTTTGTTCATGCTACAGGAATCAATGTTGAAAACTTAAACGAGGGAGACCGCGTAAGTTATGAAGAAGAAGAAGGAAGAAAAGGAATTGTAGCAACTAAAGTTGTAATATTAAACGATTAATTTATTACCCTCTAGAAAACGCTTCCGAAATGAAGCGTTTTTTTTATGATTTATTTTATTATTTAGAATGATTATAAATATATTCATTTTAACAAAATGAGCATTCTTAATGTGGTTTAAATTTTGATAATACCTCAATACAAATTAATTTTGTGGCTATTTTAAAACCAAAATTAAAATGCAAAATTCTCAAATTGATTTTATACCAATACTTATGCAAGTACTTCTTGCAGTTGGGTTTGTCGCTTTAACAATTTTTGGCTCTAGCCTTTTAGGTCCTAAAAGATCATCGGTTAACAAAGATAAGAGTTTCGAATGTGGAATTGAGTCTGTCGGAAACGCTCGTATTCCATTTTCTGTAAAATATTTTTTAGTGGCTATTTTATTTGTGCTTTTTGATGTGGAAGTTATTTTCATGTATCCCTGGGCGGTAAATTTTAAAGAAATGGGTGTAGAAGGACTAATCAAGATGAGTATTTTCATGATTTTATTATTAATTGGATTCTTCTATGTTATAAAGAAGAAAGCATTAGTTTGGGAATAACAAAACAATTTTAAATTTTAAATGACGAATTAACTTCATTCAAAATTTTTAATATACAATTCAAAATAATATGAGTAAGAATATAAATATGGTTGATGCTCCAGAAGGACATGCAGGTGAAGGTTTCTTTGCAACGAAATTAGACCAAGTTGTTGGTTTGGCCCGTGCCAATTCACTATGGCCATTACCATTTGCTACTTCGTGTTGTGGTATTGAATTTATGGCAACTATGGCATCGCATTATGATTTGGCTCGTTTTGGATCGGAACGTGTGAGCTTTTCTCCTCGTCAGGCAGATATGCTTCTTGTAATGGGAACTATCTCAAAAAAAATGGCGCCAATTTTACGACAAGTTTACGAACAAATGTCAGAGCCTCGTTGGGTTATAGCCGTTGGGGCTTGTGCATCATCAGGTGGTATTTTTGATACCTATTCTGTTTTACAAGGAATTGATAAAGTAATCCCTGTTGATGTTTATGTACCAGGTTGTCCTCCAAGACCAGAACAAATAGTAGATGGCGTGATGCAACTACAAGAATTAGTAAAAAGTGAATCTCAAAGAAGAAGACATTCTGCAGAATATAAAGAATTGTTAGCTTCCTATAATATAGAATAATAATGGCTTTAGAATCATTAGACATACAAAGTAAACTTCAAGAAACTTTTGGAGACCACGTAAAGTATTTTAGAACAGAATACGATATGTTTGTTTTAGAAGCCGATGTAGATATTGTATACAACGTAATTAAATTCTTAAAAGAAGAACCTTCTTTAAACTTTAGTTTCTTAACTGATTTATGTGGAATTCATTACCCAGATAGCGATACAAACGAGCAATTTTGCGTCGTATATCATTTACATAATTGGTATGAAAACAAAAGAATACGAGTAAAAACATTTTTAAACGGAACAAATCCTGAAGTGAAATCAGTCGTTTCTTTATTTAATTGTGCCAATTGGATGGAACGCGAAACATTTGATTTCTATGGAATTATTTTTCACGGTCACCCAAATTTAGTGCGAATTTTAAACATGGATGAAATGACCTCTTTTCCTATGAGAAAGGAATTTCCAATGGAAGACTCAGGAAGAACAGACAAAGACGACCGTTTTTTTGGTAGAACCATTAACAATTCAACAATTTAAGATGGGAACAGTAGCATTGCCAGCAGATCACAGATATTATAAATATATTGAGGAACGTCATAACGAAGACGGAAGCGAATTAGCCATCTTAAACTTAGGGCCAACTCACCCTGCCACTCACGGAATTTTTCAAAACATCTTATTAATGGATGGTGAACGAATTTTAGACGCTGAGCCAACTATTGGCTACATTCACAGAGCATTTGAAAAAATTGCCGAAAATCGTCCGTTTTATCAAATTACACCACTAACAGATCGAATGAATTATTGTTCTTCACCAATAAACAATATGGCTTGGTGGATGACTTTAGAAAAATTATTAAATGTAGAAGTTCCAAAGCGCGCACAATATTTGCGTGTTATTGTAATGGAATTAGCCCGTATTACAGACCATTTAATTTGTAATTCTATTTTAGGAGTAGATACAGGTGCATATACTGGATTCCTTTATGTATTTCAATTTCGTGAAAAAGTATATGAAATTTACGAAGAAATTTGTGGTGCTCGTTTAACCACAAACATGGGAAGAATCGGTGGATTTGAAAGAGATTGGTCGCCAAGAGCGTTTGAATTATTAGATACATTTTTAAAGGATTTCCCAGTTGCTTGGAAAGAATTTGAAGATTTATTTACAAGAAACAGAATTTTTATTGACAGAACAGTAAACGTAGGTGCAATAACTCCAGAAATGGCAATGGATTTCGGTTTTACTGGACCAAATTTAAGAGCTGCTGGTGTAGACTATGATGTTCGTGTAGCACAACCCTATTCGTCTTATGAAGATTTCGAATTTAATGTTCCAGTTGGAAAATCAGGTGATACATACGACAGATTTTGCGTAAGAAATGCTGAAGTATGGGAAAGTTTAAGCATTATTCGTCAGGCTTTAGATAAAATGCCAGAAGGAAATGTGTTCCATGCGGATGTTCCAGATTATTACCTTCCTCCAAAAGAAGACGTATACCATAATATGGAGGCCTTAATTTATCACTTTAAAATTGTAATGGGAGAAGTTCCTGTTCCTGTTGCCGAAGTATACCAGCCTGTAGAAGGTGGTAATGGCGAATTAGGTTTTTATCTAGTTACAGACGGAAGTAGAACCCCATATAGATTACATTTCAGAAGACCAAGTTTTATATATTATCAAGCTTACCCTGAAATGATTAAAGGAGCCATGTTGTCAGATGCCATTGTAATCTTATCAAGTTTAAATGTAATTGCTGGCGAATTAGACGCTTAATAAAAATTATAAATGATGAATTTTAAATTATAAATTATTACAAACATTTAAAATTTCTAATTCAAAATTTAAAGTAAGAAAAATGGAAATATCAAATATCAAACAAGAGATACACATAACTGAAGCGTTAATGACTCGTATTAACGAACTAATCAGTCATTATCCTGCAGATAAAAAGAAATCAGCGCTACTACCTGTTTTACATGAAGTACAAGATGCTCATGACAATTGGTTAAGTGTAGAATTGCAACAAAAAGTAGCTGAAATTTTGGAAATTCTTCCAATTGAAGTGTATGAAGTAGTGACTTTCTATACGATGTTTAATACGAAACCTGTAG
>JBIPOM010000181.1:0-4129 GCA_044379175.1 Flavobacterium sp.
TTTTAAAAATAAAGAAGGAAAATTTGACGCTTCAAACAAAGCCGTTGAAAAATATTCGAGTATGTATTCAGGTTATAAATATTTTGGTGCGAAAAGTTTGGTTTTAATGGCAAAAAATTATTACGGATTAAACGATAGCTTTCAGGCTACTGAAATTTTACAAAGTATCATCGATAATTTTGCAGAATTTACTGATGTAGTAACAGAATGTCAAACCGAATTAGAAACCATAAAAGCAGCAGAAGCGAAGACGAATTCGTCAGTAACTAAGTAAGGGCTAAGTAAAAAGTAAAAAGTAAAAAGTAAAAAGTAAAAAGTAAAAAGTAAAAAGTAAATAGAATCAAAAATTACGAACCTAGCGAAATTCTTTGCGTCTTTGCGGTTAAAAAAAAACAAATATGAAATCGAAGATTCACGAACACCAAAAAAACAATACAAATTGCGTAAGTAAAAAGTTAATTTTTAGTATCATCGTCCTTTCAGCCTTTCAAGTTGGTTTTTCTCAAAAGAAAGATGAAAACATTGGAAGTGAAGTGGTAAATGTTGTAAAACCGTATACACCAACCATTTCGGATGCTTTTAAAATAAAACAATCACCAGCTGTGGAACAAGAAGTTGTGGAACCAAAAATTCCAATAAAATTTCAAATTTTTTCATTTCCAGTAGCTTCAACATTTATTCCTTCTAAAGGAAAAGCGGCTGACGTGGATAAAGAAATTTTAGAAAAAGGATTTTCAAATTACGTTTCTTTAGGCGCTGGTACTTATGGAACGGCAAATGCGGAACTTTTTTTAACACATCAATTAAGTAAAACCGATTATGTGGGCGGATTGCTACAACATCTATCATCTCAAGGCGGAATTGGTGGCTTAATTTTAGACGATAATTTTTATACTAATGCATTAGATGCCACTTATGGAAGTAGAAATAGAAAAATTAGCTGGAATGCCGACTTAGGAATTAAAAACCAAGGAATAAACTGGTATGGTTTACCAAAATACTCATTTTTTGACGCTTCAGTAGTCAATAAAATTAATGAAAAACAACAATATAATACAATTGCATTTGGTGGAAAAATCACAGCAAAAGACGGTTTTTTTAAACAAGCTTCTTTGCAGTTCAAACATTTTTCGGATGCTTTTGGCTCAGCTGAAAACAGATTTTTTTTGAAACCAAATTTTGATTTTGAAGTTGCTGATCATAAAGTAAAAACTGATTTTGTTGTAGATTATGTAGGTGGAAGTTTTGAAAGAAGGTTAATGGCAATGAATTCAGCGTACAATTATTCATCATTGAATTTAGGTTTTAGTCCAAGTATTTTATACCAACAAGATGATTTGTCTGTGGAAGTTGGTGCAAAAGTTTTTTATGCAAAGTCTAAAATTGATCTAGAAAATAATAACAAATTATTCTTTTATCCAAATGTAAAAGCATCATACAAATTAGTAGGTGATATTTTATTGGCTTACGCTGGTGCAGAAGGAAATTTACAACAAAATTCGTATGCGGATTTGGTTGATGAAAATCCGTTTGTATCGCCTACATTATTTATTGCTCCAACCAATACTAAATATGATTTGTATGTTGGTTTAAAAGGAAAATTAGCCAATTCAATAGCGTTTAATGTAAAAACCTCTTATTTAAATCAAGATAATAAAGCATTATTTGCAGCAAATTATTTTGACGTTTTATCAACTAATCCAAATGGATATGCTTTTGGAAATTCATTTAATGTAGTATATGACGACTTGAAAACCTGGAGTGTATTTGGAGAATTAAAAGCTGATTTTACAAAAAATATTGCCTTTGGAATTAACGGAACATTTAATACATTCACAACTAATATGCAAAATGAAGCTTGGAATTTACCAAAACTTCAAGTAGCAAGTTTTTTAGATGTTGAAATAAATGAAAAATGGAGTGCTGGGGCTAAATTGTTTTTTGTTGGAGAACGACAAGACCTGGTAAGTGTACAAAATGACGCCACTGTTTTTCCATTTATTTTAGATAAAAGTGTGGTGACTTTAGATAGTTTCTTTGATTTAAATGCCCACGTGGGTTATAAGTTCAGTAAAAGATTAAATTTCTTTTTAAAAGGAAATAATTTAGCCAATCAACAATATAACCGATGGTCTAATTTTATAGTTCAAGGGTTACAAATTTTGGGTGGTGCTAGTTATAAATTTGATTTTTAATAAAAGGTAAACAGATTTTACAGATTTAAATTAAATTTGTGTTGCTAAATGTTTTTCAAAAGTCTTAAATGAAAAAAATTATATTTCTTATTATCTTTCCTATACTTGTTTATTCGCAAAATATTAAAGGAAAAATTACAGATGGTAATCAGCAACCAATTGCTGGTGCTTCTGTTTATCTGGATGGTACAACTATTGGAACGGTTTCTGATTCGAATGGTTTATTTGAAATTACTTCAAAAAGCAAATACAACACCTTATTAATTATTAAATTTATGGGTTTTGAAGATATTTATGTCTCAAATCCATATGAGAAAGAATTTCTCACCTTTGTTTTAGTTCCAAAACAAAATGAAATTGAAACTGTTCTCATTGTTAAAGATGGTTTTACTAGAAAGCAAAAATTACAACTTTTTAGAGAACAATTTTTAGGAGTAACAAAATATGGAAAAGCATGTAAAATATTAAATGAAGATGCAATAGATTTCAATTACGATTTAAAAACTTATTTGTTTACCGTTTCTTGCCCAGAACCTATAAAAGTAGAAAATCCATTATTGGGTTATGTTATCGATTTTGATTTACAAGATTTTTATGTAAAATTTAATTTTAAAACTATTAAATCGGCAAATGTTGTTCAAAGTTTATTTTTAGGGACTGTAAAATATACTGAAACTAAAATTGATGAGAAAATTATAGAAAATAGAAATGATGTTTATTATGGTTCTGCTGTTCATTTTTTTAAAGGGATAATTAATAATTCTTGGTCAAATAAAAATTTTATTTTGTTTGAAGAAAAGTTTAGTGTTAATCCAAAAAATTATTTTAAAGTAGTTAAAAAAAATGATTTATATGAAGTTACCGTTACTTCAACTCTAAAAGTAGCAATACCAACAGGACTTAGCAATAAAAATAATTTTTATGCTGATTTCAATCTTTTATATGATAATAAAAAACAATCGCGTGTTATTTTTCGTACAGAAACTTTTTTTGTTGATAGCTTTGGAAACAACTCTAATAAGAATCAAATTATTTTTGGTGGCGATATTGGACTTCAAAAAGCAGGAAATACCTTACCTTTAAATTTTGAACCAGAAGTTGAAATTAAGAAATAGATTTATGATTTTTTTTTTTAAAATCATCGTGTTTTTAGTATCTGTTTTTCTATTGATTGGATGTGGTATAAATAAATTTACTTTTGAAAATAAAAATATTTTAATTAAGTCCAAAATAAAAGAAAATCATCAAGTTATAGATAATAAATTAGTTAAACTTGATGGTTTGTTTTGTTTGTCTAAACCAGAAGATTTGAAAAATATGAAAGATAATTTTTCAATTGTCTTTTATGATAAAAAATTAGTGGAATATAATTTTATAATTTCATTTAGTAAAGTAACTTGTTTGAATGATTATCATTTTGATGCGAAAGTTATTAATATAAATATTAGTGGATTACATAAAGTTGAAATAAAGAATTTATCGAATAGTAACATTAATTATTATGTTTACGAAAAGAAAATTAAAAATGGATATATTCAATTTGGGAATACTTCAAAATCTGAAATCGATTTAAACTTTCTACTTCAAAAATTCAATGAAATAAAAATCATCGAAAAATAAATCTGAGTAAATCAGTTCAATCCGCAAAATCTGTGTACCAATCAATCTCAAAAAATGCCAAACTTTAAGCAAAAAATTCTTTCTCATTATCAAATACTACTTCAAGATAAAATAGATATTTATCAAGATTTAATTCAATCTTTAACTGAAGATGCGCAAAATGACGCAAAATCTTCGGCAGGAGATAAGCACGAAACTACGCTTTCAAAATTACATATCGAACAAGAAAAAATAGCTCTTAAATTAAAAGAAGCGATTGAACAACAAGCCATTTTATCAAAATTAGATATTGAACATATTTCAGATAATGTTAT
>JBIPOM010000182.1:0-4125 GCA_044379175.1 Flavobacterium sp.
AGATACTTTCATTACTAAATACATTTTTAGTATTGATCATAAAATGATTGCTAAGCAATACTTAATTTCAGGTTTGTTGATGGGAATTATAGGGGTAGTTTTATCTTTATTCTTCAGAATGCAAATTGCTTGGCCAGAAGAATCTTTTGAAATTTTTAAAGTATTCTTAGGAGAGAGAATGGCTCCAGGTGGAGTTATGAGAAATGATATTTACTTGGCTTTGGTAACTATACATGGTACTATTATGGTATTCTTTGTATTAACGGCTGGATTATCAGGGACGTTTAGTAATTTATTAATTCCATTGCAAATTGGTGCTCGAGATATGGCGTCTGGTTTCATGAATATGTTATCATTTTGGATGTTCTTTATCTCTTGTGTAATCATGATAGCGTCTTTATTTGTTGAATCAGGTCCTGCATCTGCTGGTTGGACAATTTATCCGCCACTTTCCGCTCTTGAAGAAGCGATTCCAGGTTCTGGAATGGGAATGACCTTATGGTTAGTTTCCATGGCTATTTTTATTGCGTCATCATTAATGGGATCATTAAATTATATCGTAACGGTAATTAATTTGAGAACTGTAGGTATGACTATGACAAGATTGCCACTTACTGTTTGGGCATTCTTTGTAACTGCAATTATTGGTGTTATTTCATTTCCTGTTTTATTCTCAGCTGCTTTATTGTTGATTTTTGATAGAAGCTTTGGTACCTCTTTCTATTTATCTGACATATTTATTAAAGGTGAAGTATTACATTACCAAGGAGGTTCACCCGTTTTATTCGAACACTTATTTTGGTTCTTAGGTCACCCTGAAGTATATATTGTATTACTGCCAGCTTTAGGTATTACCTCTGAAGTAATTGCTACAAATTCTAGAAAGCCTATTTTTGGATACCGTGCCATGATTGCATCAATTATAGCTATTGCATTCTTATCTACAATTGTTTGGGGTCACCATATGTTTATTTCAGGAATGAATCCTTTCTTAGGTTCGGTATTTACTTTCACAACATTATTAATTGCCATTCCATCTGCTGTAAAAGCGTTTAACTACATTACTACATTATGGAAAGGTAACTTACAATTAAACCCAGGTATGTTATTCTCTATTGGTTTGGTTTCTACTTTCATTACTGGAGGTTTAACAGGAATTATTTTAGGAGACAGTACTTTGGATATCAACGTACATGATACGTATTTCGTAGTAGCTCATTTCCACTTAGTAATGGGTATTTCTGCACTTTACGGTTTCTTTGCCGGAGTATACCACTGGTTCCCAAGAATGTTCGGTAGAATGATGAACAAAACACAAGGATATATTCACTTTTGGGTAACTGCAGTTTGTGCTTACGGTGTTTTCTTTCCAATGCACTTTATTGGAATGGCAGGCTTACCAAGAAGATACTATACCAACTCTAATTTTCCCTTGTTTGATGAGTTAGCTGATACAAACGTATTAATTACTGTTTTTGCTTTAGTTGGAGCAGCCTTCCAATTGGTTTTCTTCTGGAATTTCTTCTATAGTATTTTTAAAGGTAAAAAAGCACCTATGAATCCTTGGCGTTCTACTACGTTAGAGTGGACTGCACCAGTTGAACATATGCATGGTAACTGGCCTGGTGAACTTCCAACAGTACATCGTTGGCCTTATGACTATAGCAAGCCTGGACATGATGATGATTTTGTTCCACAAACTACACCTATGAAAGAAGGTGAAGTTGAACTTCATCACTAATTGTATACATAAGTCTTTTAAAATATATTGCCCCCAAATGTTTGTTGCTTTTGGGGGTTTTTTATAATTTTTTTATAATATTATGAACTCACTTCTTCAATTGCTTCTTCAATTAGAAAGTCATATTTCCAATTCAGAAAAATCAAAGCTGAATGTTTCAAACAGCACTATTGGCTGGCATTTAGATCACAGTTTAATGGTAATAAATGGTGTTATTGAACAGTTAGAAATTTCAAATCCATCTAATTTCCATCCAAAATGGACATTTTCTAAATTTATGGTATTAATGACTGGAAATATTCCTAGAGGAAAAGCTAAAGCCCCTAAAGTAGTTATGCCTATTCACTCTGCTTCTCAGGCTGAACTTTTCTTAAAAATAGAATTAGCCAAAAAAAATAATTTAAAATTGGCAACTTTTCCTAAAAATCTATTCTTTAAACACCCTTTTTTTCTTGATTTAAATGTTAAACAAACTGAACGATTTTTAGTAATTCACACCAAACATCATTTAAAAATAATAAAGGATATCTTAAAATAAATAAAATCTATATCACATTCCCTTTTCTTTTTTTAAACTACGTAACTTCGTCATTCAATAATAAGTTTTATAATGAAATTCACTATCCTACCAAATACCGATTTAAAAGTAAGTAAGGCTTGTTTAGGTACAATGACATTCGGAAATCAAAATACCGAGGCGGAAGCCCATTTTCAATTAGATTATGCTATGGAACGCGGTATTAATTTTATAGATACAGCCGAAATGTATCCCATTGGCGGAAACGAATATATTTTTGGAAGTACTGAACGTTTTATTGGAACTTGGTTAGCCAAAAACAAGCATAAAAGAGATGATTTAGTAATAGCCACTAAAATTGCAGGACCAAATAGAGGTATGGATTACATTCGTAAACCGCTAGATTTTTCTAAAAAAAGCATCATCGAAGCGGTTGAATTAAGTTTAAAAAATTTACAAACGGATTATATTGATTTGTATCAAACGCATTGGCCTGAACGTATTATGAATATGTTTCAAAAAAGAGGAGTTGAGAAACTAGACACACATTGGCAAGAAAATATTTTTGAAGTTTTAACTGTTTTTGATGGATTAATTAAAGAAGGAAAAATAAAACATATTGGTATTTCAAATGAAAACCCGTGGGGAGTAATGAAGTTTTTAATGGAAAGTGAAAAACACAGTTTACCTCGAATTGCCACCATTCAAAATCCATTTTCGTTATTAAATCGTTTATATGAAGTAGGTTTATCAGAAATTGGAATGCGTGAAAATGTGGGTTTATTGGCGTATTCACCATTAGGTTTCGGCTTTTTATCTGGTAAATATTTAAATGAAACTCCAGACAATTCGCGAATGAAATTATTTCCAAATTTTGTACGATATACCAATGAAAACTGCTATAAAGCTACTAAATTGTATCAAGATTTGGCACACAGTTTGGGCTTAACTATAACCGAAATGGCGATTGCATTTGTAAATCATCAAGAATTTGTGACTTCAACCATAATTGGCGCTACCACAATTGACCAATTAGAAGAAAACATAAATGCTTTTGATGTGCTATTAACTGATGCTGTTTTTGAAGAAATCAATAAAATACAAGAATTAATTCCAAACCCAGCGCCATAAATTAAAAAACCTTCGATAGTTTTGCACTTCCGAAGGTTTTTTTAATTTCAATACCAGTTATCCAAACAATTGTTCCACTAAATCTTCAATTTTACTAACCAATCGCACATCAATTTTAAAATCTTTTGGATTAATTTTATTGTGTTTCGATACGAAAATGGTAGAAAAACCTAATTTTTCAGCTTCATGAATGCGTTGTTCTACTTTATTTACGGGACGAATTTCGCCTGTTAAACCTACTTCACCAGCAAAACAAAAATCTTTATCAATCGTAATGTCTTCATTTGAAGATAAAATAGCGGCTACTACTGCCAAATCAATTGCCGGATCATCTACATTTATACCACCTGTAATGTTCAAAAACACGTCTTTAGCCCCTAAACGGAATCCTGCACGTTTTTCTAAAACAGCTAAAATCATATTTAATCTTTTCAGATTATATCCAGTTGTGCTACGTTGAGGTGTGCCATAAACTGCTGTGGAAACTAATGCTTGAATTTCTATCATTAACGGGCGCATGCCTTCAATTGTAGTTGCAATTGCCGTACCAGATAGATAATTGTCTTTATTAGAAATTAATATTTCTGATGGATTGCTAACTTCGCGTAACCCGTTTCCTAACATTTCGTAAATGCCTAATTCGGCAGTAGAACCAAAACGATTTTTTAATGCTCGTAGAATTCTGTACACGTGATTTCTATCTCCTTCAAATTGCAAAACGGTGTCAACCATATGT
>JBIPOM010000183.1:0-4118 GCA_044379175.1 Flavobacterium sp.
AAATATGGCGCCTGCCGATTTAAGGAAAGAAGGTTCTGCCTATGATTTAACCTTAGCTATAGGAATTTTAGCTGCTTCTGGTCAAATAAACGCCGACGATGTTGGAAAATACATCATTATGGGCGAAATGTCTTTAGATGGTGGTTTACAGCCAATTCGCGGAGCATTATCTATAGCTATTAAAGCTAAAGAAGAAGGTTTTACAGGAATTATCCTTCCTAATCAAAATGTAAAAGAAGCCGCAATTGTTCAAGGTTTAGATGTTTATGGTGTCGATAATGTATTGCAAGTCATTAATTTTTTTGAAGGTAAAGAAACTTTAATTCCGACCATAATTGATACGAAAGAAGAATTTTCTAAAAACCTTGAATTTCCAGAATTCGATTTTGCCGACGTCAAAGGTCAAGAGTCTATAAAAAGATGTATGGAAATTGCAGCAGCAGGCGGTCATAATATAATTTTAATTGGACCTCCAGGTGCGGGTAAAACGATGTTAGCCAAACGTTTGCCAAGCATTTTGCCTCCTATGAGTATGCAAGAAGCGTTAGAAACTACCAAAATTCACTCGGTTACAGGTAGAATAAAAGATGCAGGATTATTAACGCAACGGCCTTTTCGAGCTCCACATCACACGGCAAGTTCTGTTAGTTTGGTGGGTGGAGGAAGTTATCCGCAACCAGGAGAAATTTCTTTAGCACATAATGGCGTTTTATTTTTAGATGAATTACCTGAATTTAAACGTGAAGTTTTAGAAGTCATGCGCCAACCTTTGGAAGATAGAGAAGTAACAATCGCTAGAGCAAAATTTACGATTACTTATCCCTCATCATTTATGTTAGTTGCCAGTATGAATCCGAGTCCCAGTGGTTTTTTTAACGATTCGAAAAATTCAAATGGTGCTTCACAAATGGAAATGCAACGCTATTTAAGTAAAATTTCAGGGCCTCTTTTGGATAGAATCGACATTCATATTGAAGTAACGCCTGTACCTTTTGAAAAATTATCAGAAACTCGCAAAGCAGAAAGTAGTGTTGAAATTAGAAACCGTGTAACTGTTGCGAGAAATATCCAAACAAAACGTTTTGAAAGCTACAATCATATTCATTATAATGCACAAATGAGTAGTAAGTTAATTCGTGAATATTGTGCTTTAGATGATGTTTCTTTACAGTTATTGAAAACGGCTATGGAACGATTAAATTTATCAGCACGTGCGTATGATAGAATTTTAAAGGTTTCTCGAACTATTGCCGACTTAGAAAATTCAGAAAATGTTTTTTCACATCATATTGCGGAAGCTATTCAGTATAGAAGTTTAGATAGAGAAGGTTGGTTAGGATAATTCTCAAGCTCCGCAAAGTCTCCGACTTTGAGGAAGTGTCTTTCAGTCTTTGACTGACTTTGATATTACAAAATATAATAATAAACAGTAATGAAATTAGAAATAAAGGTCAGAGACCTTTTTTCACGAACTCAAAGTCGGAGACTTTGCGGAGCATATAGAAGTTTGCTTAAGTTTTTAGTAATTTTAATATATTAATATTGAAGCTCCGCAAAGTCTCCGACTTTGAGGTAATGTTTTTCAGTCTTTGACTAACCTATAAAATATGAAAGATAAAGAAGGATACATAATTAGAGACCAATCTAAAGCGCATTTTATTACCTCAACTGTTGTGGATTGGGTTGATGTTTTTTCAAGAAAAGCATATAGAGATTGCATTATTGAAAGTTTGGATTTTTGCATCAAAAATAAAGGAATGATTTTATATGGATATGTAATTATGTCAAATCACATTCATTTAATCATTCAGTCAGATAATAGCAAATTAACCGATTTAATTCGGGATTTCAAGAAATTTACTGCAAAGACCATTTTGCATAAAATTGAAACAGAGTCAGAAAGCAGAGCTGATTGGATGCTGAAACGTTTTGAATTTGCTTGTAAAAGTCATAGTCGAAATGAAAAATATCAGTTTTGGCAATATGGAAATCATCCCGAAGAAATTTTTTCAGAAAAGTTTTTTTGGTCTAAATTGGATTATATTCATTTGAATCCAGTTCGAGCAGGTATTGTTGACAAAGCTTCTCATTATGTTTATTCAAGTGCTTCTAATTATGTAAATGATAAGGGAATTATAACAATTACTAAAGTTGATAATCCAGTAATAGATGTTTTAAAACCACAATCAATTAGTAATATTTATAATTGGTAAGGAAGGTCAGAGACCTATAAACAATAACTCAAAGTCAGAGACTTTGCGGAGCATAAAGTTTAGTGGTATAGATAGAGAAGGTTGGTTAGGAAAAGAATTCTAAAATTTTAAAATTCGCATTACTCTATTTTTTCTAATATGATTTTTTATGATGGACGTTGTATCTCTATTATTTTGCATCGGAATAATAATGTTTTTTAATATTTCTATATTTGTTATTTGATAATTTAAATCGAAAAAACAATACCCTTTATAAACACCATTTTCAATTAAAACGGCACTTCGTTCTTCAATTCCTCGACCTTTGTCGACTACCACCATATTGTTGTTTTCAAATTGTAAGTTATGAATACAATCTTCAGCACGAGTGTTGTAAAGTTCAGGGCTTTCAAGTTGAATACAAGCGCCATTACATTCTTTTATTTTGTATTGAAAACAAGCCGATCTTGTTTCATAAAGACCATTTATTTTCTGACATAATTGATTTTCAGAGGTTAATTTAAAAAGAAAATTTTTACCTTCTTGTAGACTCACAAATGAGGTGATTTCTTTTTTTCTTCCATCTGCTTTATCAATAGTTATTGCTAAGTAACCTTCGTTATTTATATGTGAATACATAGCAAAATTAAAAATACTTTTGCGTTGTGCTCTATTATATATTGGTTTATTGATTTTAATTTCTTCCGATTCTTTCAATAAAGCAATTAATTCGCTGCCTGTTTCTTCAAATGTAACGGCATATACATCACGTTGGATTTTTTTACTTTTAGCATTTACACCTGTAAAATGTTGATTGACACGTTTTTTAATGTTTTTGCTTTTTCCAATGTAAATTAAATCGCCTTTTTCATTATGAATATAATAGATACCTGTTTTTGATGGAAGTTTCTCAATGATATCTAATAATTTAGGTGATAATCCTGCTTTTATTTCAGTTTTTATATAACTTTTTACAATTTCTTTAGTCAAATCTTTTGCTAAAAGCATCTTGAATAATTTAACCGTAGCCAAAGCATCACCACTTGCTCTATGTCTATCTGCCATTGGAATCCCTAACGAACGCACTAATTTTCCTAAACTATAAGACGGCATTTCAGGAATAATTTTTTTAGCTAATTCTACAGTGCAAAGTGTTGGTTTTTTAAAATCAAATCCCAAACGTCTAAATTCCATTTGTAAAATTCGGTAATCAAAACTGGCGTTATGTGCTACAACAATAGAACCTTCAGTAATTTCAATAATTCGTTTTGCCACTTCGTAAAACTTTGGCGCACTTCGAAGCATAGCACTGTTAATACCAGTCAATTTTACTACAAAAGGCTGAATTGGTTTTTCAGGATTTACTAAACTAATAAACTGGTCAACCACTTCGTGACCATCAAATTTATAAATAGCAATTTCCGTAATACCTTCTTCATTGTATTGTCCGCCCGTGGTTTCTATGTCGATTATTGTGTACATTTTTTTATCTAAAGAATCTAAAATATTAAAAGTATCAAAATGATTTTTTAGATTTTTTTAGATTTTTTCATTTTTTTGATTTCTTGTGCCAAAGATACTACTTCCTATTCGAACCATTGTACTACCGCACGAAATGGCAAGTTGAAAATCGCCAGACATACCCATGGATAGGATGTTGGGTTGTAGGTTTTGGGTAAATGGAATTTTACTTAATTTATCAAATATCGATTTTAAATGGTTGAATTCTTTTTCGATTTGGTTTTGATTTTCAGTGAAGGTTGCCATCCCCATTAAACCAACAATTCTGATGTTTTCTAAATTCTTAAACTCATCAGAACTTAAAATATGATTCAATTCTTCTACATCTAAACCAAATTTAGTTTCTTCTTCCGCGATATGAATTTGTAATAAACAATCAATGACTCTATTGTGTTTTTTGGCTTG
>JBIPOM010000184.1:0-4079 GCA_044379175.1 Flavobacterium sp.
ATTCGGACAACTACCAGAAGCGCAAATGGTATTTAATTTGTATTTATCAACCAAACCTCTAAGTTCGGTATATTTTTGTCCAACGGGTAATTTTACACGTAGCCATTTTGGTTTTGGTGTAGGAGGAAATACGCTTTCTGTTGCCATAATTTGAATATATAATCTACTGCAAATATACAAAATGCATTAAAATTAAATCCTATTTTAAAGTGTTATTTTTCGATTGTAACATATCGCTAACTTTTGTTTAATTATTTTGTTTTACTCTGTTTTTAGAATTATTTTTTCAAAAAAAAAACCACATAATGGTCGTATTATGTGGTTTTGAAGATTATTATAAAATTTAGATATTTTTATTCTGTTTCAAGTAAGTGTATTTGAATTGGAAGTCTTTTTTCACTTCTCACTATTTCACCGTTAACACGTCCTGGTGTCCATTTTTTCTTCATAGAATTTAAAACTCTTATAGCTTCTTTTTCTAAAGCTTTATCTCCTTTACTTACCATTCGGATATCTGTCATTGATCCATCTTTTTCTATCACAAAAATCATTTCAATATACAGTTCAGCTTCATCAAAAGTAGTAGGGATTTTATAGTTTTCTGCAATAAAAGTTCTGAACTTGTTAATTCCTCCAGGAAAACTCGCTTCTGTTCCTAATACGCCTTTATATACACTTGTGTCAGTTCCACTTTCTGAAGTAGTTGTAATTGGAGTGATAGAAGTGCCTTTAGGATTTCCTACTGGTCCTGGATTTTCATTTTCACTTCCATTAGGATTGAAGGGTGTAGTGTAATCTGGATTTATGGGTTCAACAATAGGTTTTACTTCTGTTCTATCCACAACAACTGGCGGAACTTTATTAGGTGTTACATTTAATTTTGGTTTCTGAGTTCCTTTATTTTGAATTGCTTTCTCCGTTGGAATTTTAGGTGTAATTTTCACAATTGTTACAATTGGTGGCAAAACATTTGGTTGAGGTTTTACTATTGGTTTTGATTCTGGAGTTGTAAAAGAAAATAATCCAATTCCAAAAGCAATGCATCCAAAAGTTATGAGCATCGCTTTTATGGTAGTTGCGTCACTTTCTTTTCTTAATTGGTAAGCACCATAAGCTTTGTTTCTGTTTTCGAAAGCTATTTCTAACCAATTTTCGTTTTGTACATTGAAGTTTGACATAATATATAGTTTTAAAGGTTACAATTTGTAAATAATTTAAACTATATGAAATAATCATGCCAAAAACATATTATTTGAATAATAACATTAAAGTATTGTTATTTTTTACTAATAATTTCTGCTAATAATTTTTTTGCACGGAGCAACTTTATTTTGATATTATTAAGAGGTTCATTCAATTGTTCGGCCATTTCCTGATAACTCATTTCTTGGAAATATCGCAATTGAATTACTTCCTGATATGCGGGTTTTAATTGTTTAATTTGTTGTAGTAATTGTGATAGGTTTTGCTCTGTAATTAGTTTGTCTTCTATGGTTGGGGAATTATCCATAATTTGATTCGCCAAACTGTCTTCTTCATCGGTAATTTCTAAAAACAATGTAGATTTTTTTTTGCGAAGCATATCAATGTGTGCATTTTTGGCAATAGCAATTAACCAAGTATTGAAACCAAATTCTGGATTATATGTGCTAATTTTATCAAATGCTTTAGCAAATGTTTCTATTACTATATCTTCAGTATCCGTTTCATTTTCAGTACGTTTTAGCATGTAGCCGAACACTTCGTTCCAATAAAAATCTAGAAGAAAAGTAAAAGCCACTTGGTCGCCAAGTTTTGCTTTTTGTATGTATTTGAGTATTTTCTCTTGTTTTACTTCCAATGTTCGGGTTTCAAAATTAAATTGGTAACGACTACTTGGATTTGAGTTAATATTAAAATAATTTCAAAAATTGGATACCAAATAATAACATCTTTTTCCTTTAATTTGGCAGCGCCATATCCAATTATAATCCAGTTAAAAACGGTTCTGAACCCAAAAACACTTGAAACAATAATCCAATTATATTGGAAAGATAGTAAAATTATGGCTAAAACAATACAAGATAATTGAGATGTGAAATATAAAGTTAGTTGCAACTTGTCAAAAAACTTGTAATGTTGTTTGGTTGAGGTTTCTTTTCTCTTTTGATTTATCCAAGCTTTATAGTTGGTTTTTGGTTCAGAATAGGTAAAACTTTCTGGACTATAACAAATGGTTGTATTAGATGCTGTTGCAGCTTCATTAATAAATAAATCATCTTCTCCAGAACGAATTCGAATGTGATTGATAAATCCGTTTACCTTAAAAAATTCTGATTTTTTGTACGCTAAATTTCTACCAATTCCCATGTAAGGTTTTCCAGTTTTTGCCCAAGAAAAATACTGTATTGCAGAAATAACACCATCAAAACGAATTATTTTATTTAATAACGAACCTTTGATTTTATTATATGCACCATATCCTAAAACGATTGTTTTTTTTAAAGAAAAGTGTGAGGTCATTTCTAAAATCCAGTTTTCTGATGTAACGTTGCAATTAGCATCTGTAAATAATAAATAGTCGTTTTTTGCTGCTTTTATTCCTAAAGTTAATGCAAATTTTTTGTTTCCCCAGAAGGCTTCATTGTTTTTTACTTTAACTAATTTAACAAAAGAATAGTGCTTTTCGTATTCTTCAAATAAGTCTAATGTCTCGTCGTTAGACGCATCATCAATAAGTACTAATTCGTAATTTGGATAATTTTGAGAAACTAAAACAGGAAGTTGTATGACTAAATTTTCATATTCGTTTTTTGTCCAAACAAGTACAGAAACAGGAACGCTTTTTGGCGTTTCTTTCTTAGGTTTCACAAATGAAAAACGACTAAAAACCAACGATTGATAAATGAATTGAATGGCAAAAAAAACTAAAAATGCAATAAAAAGTATAAATAATGTTGTTTCCATATTCTTTTTAAAAGTTGTGCAAATTTAGACTTATTTGTTTACAATTTCAAGTTAAATTTTTTATGAGCAATTCGTTATTCGTAAATCCAAAATCGTAATTCGTAAATTAAATCACGTTCACTTCTGCTTCAATGCTAATTCCGTATTTTTCAAAAATAGTTTTTTGGATATTTTGCGCCACGTTCCAAATTTCATTTCCTGTGGCATTTCCGTAATTCACTAAAACTAAAGCTTGTTTGGTATGAATTCCAGCATCTCCAAAACGTTTGCCTTTAAAACCAGCTTGCTCAATTAGCCAACCTGCAGGCACTTTTACAAGTGTTTCTGAAACTGGATAATGTGGCATGTCTGGATAATTCGCTTTGGCTTTTTCGTAAACTTCAATTGGAACAATCGGATTTTTAAAGAAACTTCCGCTATTTCCAAGTTCTTTCGGATTGGGTAATTTACTTTCACGAATGGCGATTACGGCTTTACTAACCTCTTGAATGGTTGGGTTTTTGATGCCCATATTTTCTAATTCTACATCAATAGCACCATAAGACGTATTTAGTTTGTGATTTTTTTTAGTTAGTTTAAAAACAACAGATACAATCACATATTGGTTTTTTAAATCAGCTTTAAAAACACTTTCTCTATACCCAAACTTACAAGCAGCTTTGTCAAAAGTGGTAATTTCTTGCGTGTCAATTTTCATCGCTTCACAAGAAACAAATGTGTCTTTAATTTCCACGCCATATGCTCCAATATTCTGAATCGGAGTCGCACCAACATTACCAGGAATTAAAGATAAATTTTCTATTCCACCATATTTTTTTTGAATACAAAACTGAACAAATTCGTGCCAAACTTCGCCTGCATTACCTTTTACCCAAACAAAATCGTCATTTTCATCAACCACTTCAATGCCTTTATTGTTGATGTACAAAACGAAAGCATCAATATTTTGAGTTAAAAGCATATTGCTTCCACCACCTAAAATAAACAGTTTCTTCTGTTGATTTTCTTTCAAAACGCTTGCCAAATCGGGAATCGAATTCACTTCGCAAAATTCTGATGCAAACGCTTCAATGCCAAAGGTGTTGTATTTTTTTAACGATTGTTGTTGTACGATATTCATATTTTTTTATTTT
>JBIPOM010000242.1:0-4052 GCA_044379175.1 Flavobacterium sp.
CACACATAATCCAGTCTGGTCTTGCTCCTGCCCAGTCGTAGTTCTTTAGTTCTTTAGCAAGTAGTTCTTGTTTAGGGTGACCTAAACATAACAAAACAATTGATAAAGCATTGTGTTGAACTAATTCCCTTAAACGACGAATGTCATAAACAGAGGTTGACCATTGGCTAGTGTCAATTATTTGAATATTTATATTTGGAAATTTTGATTCAAGAACTCGTCTAATTTCAAATTCATTATTTCCACCAATAATTCCAATTCTAATATCTTTGGTTAGTTCAGAAAAAAGTCTTGGTAATAGATCACTTCCAGTTACACGCTGAGCTTTTATGCCTGAAGCATTTCTTGCGGTAACTGCAATTGGCCAACCATCAATTAAAGATAAATCCGCATTTGAGTAAATTTCTGCAATTTCTTTATTATTAGCAATACTTTTTAAGTGACTAGCATTTGGCGTTACTAAAATATGCGGGGTGGAGGACTTTAACAACTCTTTTTTAATTTCTGTAATCGTTTCATCTTGACTAAGTACATCTACCTTAAAGTTTCCAAGATTAAGTCTTGTCATTTAAGTAATCCTACATAAACTTCAACATGTTTCTCTGCTGATTTAAGCCAAGTTAAAGACTTAGCTATTTCTAATTCATTAGTTGATAACCTTGTTTCCTGTTGTGAAAAGTATTGTAAAGATTCAACGAGTGATTCCAAGTTACCTAATTCAAATATCTTGTCACTCGGATTGGACAGTTCAATTAGAGCTCCAGTATTACTAATAATTACGGGAATTCCTTGAACGTGGGATTCAAGTACAGGTAAACCAAATCCTTCGTAAAGAGAAGGAAGCACTACAGCAGTGGCGTTAGTTATTAAGTTAGCTAATTCTTGATTGCTATTTGTTTCAACACTTTTTAGCCGTTTGGGTAATTTTCCCCAACCTTGTCTTCCCACGTGAAAAAAATCAAAATGAGATGATAAACCAGATTCAGCTATAGCTTTGGCGTAAAAATCTAGATTCTTTCTAGGTTCGACCGTGCCTATGGAAAGAAAATATGGTTTGTGGGGTTTTTGTTTAATTCCAGTTGGTAAAGAATTGCCGTGAGGAATTGATACAATTTTGTTGGGGATTAGTGAAAACTTAGAAATTAACTCTGTTTTAATGGAATTGCTCGGACAAATTATTCCATCGGCTTGAAACAAAGCTTTAGTCATATTCTTTTTGTAATAATTATTTCCCAAAAAAGAACTTGTTTCTGGGTATTTCCACCAAGTTAAATCGTGCACAGTTATAACTTGTGACGTATTAATTTTTTTACCTCGGGGTGGATAAGTTGGGAAATGAACAACTTGATGTCCACTTCGGCTTTTCAAGGCCCTGAAGTCACTAAGTAGTAGAGCCAAGCGATTATCTGTTTTGGGAGTCCAAAGAGTGATATCTATTAGTTTTGGTAACTCAACAGCCAGTTCGCGCACATAGCGCTCCCAGCCCGTTGTGTAGCGTCTAGAAAGCGATCTAGCGTCAAACCAGACACGATTAGCCATAAGACGAACTTAGTAGGTGAAATGCTCATACTGAAGAAAGGTGAGCACCAATGATGAAAGAATTGGATCAAAAATGGGCTGCCTGCA
The DNA here is from genome assembly GCA_044379175.1 of Flavobacterium sp. GTDB lineage: Bacteria > Bacteroidota > Bacteroidia > Flavobacteriales > Flavobacteriaceae > Flavobacterium. The sequence goes on from JBIPOM010000242.1 coordinate 1,627, forward strand.
TTGTTTATTACCAGGATCAAGACTCTTTAAATAATCTACTTAATTCCCTTGAGTCTCAAACTCTTAAACCCCTAAATGTTTTCATTGCAGATAATGACTCAAAAGATGCAATCAAGATTAACTCATTCTCATTTACAGTAAAAGTCATCCGATTAAATGAAAATAAAGGCTTTGCTGGGGGAGCAAATGTAGCTATAAACGAAGCAATTAAAAATAATTTCACTAATTTGATGCTGCTTTCTCAAGATGTTCTGTTAGAAAGCGATTCATCACAAAAACTAATCACACAATTAAATATTTCCAAAGGTATTGTTTTCCCGACAATGATAAATAGAAATACGAATACTATTTTTTCAAAAGGTGGGAATATTTCAAAATTCTGGGGAAGTGTCAAACTTGCTACCCAAGATGTTCCCCAAGATGTTGATTGGGCAGATGGATCATGTTTAGTTTTCACATCAGATTTATTTAAGTCCGTTGGTAGCATAAATGAGAAATACTTTATGTATTTTGAAGATGTAGATTTTTGTTTGCAAGCAAAATCAAAAGGTTTTAAAATAAGTCATGTATCGACTATTGTTTCCCAAACCCCAAATGGACCAAGCCCGTTATTGAGAAGTAGAAATAGTGTCTTGTTGGCTAGGAGAGCTGGATCTACTCTATTCATGGCATCGGTCACAAAAAGAAATATTCTTGGGGCAATTTCACTTCTTGCTAGATTAAGGTTTAAAGATTCAATAAATCGCTTTAAAGGAATTTTTCACGGATGGAAGATAAAAATTGATTAGTAAGCGAGGCGAAGGTTCCACACAATTGTGGAAACCAAAATTAAGAAAGAATTTAGCATTTTTTGATCTTTTTACTTTAGTGTTTTCAATTTTATTAGTTTTAACTTTAAGATTTCCGAATACTTGGCAAGGTCGCCTAGATGATTATGAATTAAGAAATATTGTTTTAAGTCTTTTAGTGCTTGGTTCTTGGTTATTTTTTCTTTGGTTCAACGGCTCTCGTGATACAAATATTTTAGGTTTTGGAGCCGATGAGTATAAAAGACTAACTAACGCCACATTATTAACTTTTACTTTTATTGCATTTATTTCCTATATTTTTAAACTTGAAATTTCTCGAGGTTTTGTTTTATCGGTCTTCCCTTTTGGCTTGTTAATCCTATTCATAGTCCGAAGGGTATTGAGAAGGAGACTACTTAGAGCTAGAAATCAAGGAAGATATTTATCGAGAGTTTTACTATTACACTCTGGAGTTTCTGATCCAGTAGAAGCTCGATTATCACTTGCCCAGCACGCAGGATTTAATATTGTGCACAAAATTATTACAGCAGAAAATTTAAAGTTTGAAATTAAAGATATTGTTTCAAATGCTTTAAGTAATAAGTGCGATCAAATAATGGTGGGCCAATCAGCAGTAATTTCAGCAGCCGAATTAAGAAAACTAGGCTGGGCATTAGAGGCAACCAATATAGATTTAATTGTTGCCCCAGCTGTGACTGAAATTGCGGGGCCTAGATTAAAAGTAAGTAACGTTGAAGGTTTGCCCCTGTTGCACTTGGAACAACCAGATTTCAGTGGAGTATCAAGAATTACCAAGCGCCTACTTGATTTAATTTTGTCAATAGTTGGATTGATAGTTATTTCACCATTTTTGATTGTTATTGCATTAGTCATCAAGTTTTATGATCGCGGCTCAGTTTTGTATTTTCAAAAACGAATCGGACAAAACAATAAAGAATTTATTGTTTATAAGTTTAGAACAATGCATGAGGGAAGCCATGAACAAAGAGCAAAGATTATGGCTGAAACAAATAAAGACCCAAGGCTTGCTAAAGATCCACAAGATCCACGTGTCACAAAACCTGGTTTGTTCTTAAGAAGGTGGTCCATTGATGAAATACCTCAAATAATTAATGTCATAAAAGGAGAGATGAGTTTAGTTGGACCTAGACCACCTTTAGCTGAAGAAGTAACCAAGTATGAAAAGTCAGAAACGAGAAGGTTACTTGTTAAACCAGGCTTAACTGGTTTATGGCAAGTATCTGGTAGATCTGAATTGGATTGGGAAGATGCGGTAAGACTTGATCTTTATTATGTTGAAAATTGGTCTTTAACCCTAGATATCTTGATAATTATCAGAACTGCAGCAGCAGTATGGCGCGGAGAAGGCGCTTACTAACTAAGTGATTTGATGAAAGCTTTGCACTCATCAAATGTTGGCAATAAACCTTGGGATTTAGCTTCTTCTAGAGATATCGCTTGTTTATCTTTTTCAGAAAGTAACAATTCAATTTCTGGCCATTTAACATTCAAAGTTTTATCAAAAGGATTAATTCCCTTTTCTCTTTCTGGGTTATATTTTTCGGTTACATAGTATGTAACAACTGTTTGATTCTCTAAGGCAACAAATGCGTGCGC
>JBIPOM010000185.1:0-4044 GCA_044379175.1 Flavobacterium sp.
CTTAAAACAGTTGCAAATTGTTCAAACAATCTTATAGCTTTTCCGTACTTTTTCTTTTCAATTTGCTCGGTAAATACTTTTGTTTTCAATTCTACATCATCAGACTTTAGCGCCTTTTGAAATGGGCTACAAGCTGTGAATGTGATTACTATTAAAAGTATATATATAAATTTATTCATATTTGTTGATCATTAAACTTTTTGGCAATACAAAAAAGCAATCGCAAAGGTAGCTATATTTTTACGTTTTACAAAAAAGATTTTTATCCTAAATTTTTAATAAAATTAGACAATCTTACAGATAAATTTTCATCTACATTTACCAATGGCAGACGTACTGTATTTTCAGATAAACCCAAGTGCTTAAAGACTTCTTTAATACCAGCAGGATTTCCTTGTTCGAAAATCATATCAATTGAATCGGCTAATTTATAATGTAATTGATAAGCTTCATTTACATTTTTGTTTAAACCCAAACGAACCATTTGTGAGAATTCTTTTGGAAAACCTTCTCCAATTACAGAAATCACTCCAGATCCTCCAGCTAAAACCATTGGCAAAGTAATCATATCATCACCAGAAATTACTAAAAAGCCTTCAGGTTTGGTTTGAATTAGCTTCATTGCTTGCACAATATCGCCAGCTGCTTCTTTAATTCCAATAATATTTTTAAAATCGTTCGCTAAACGAATAACGGTAGCAGGCAACATATTACTCGATGTTCTTCCAGGTACATTATAAACAATAATTGGTATTGGAGAGGCTTCAGAAACGGCCTTAAAATGTTGATAAATACCTTCTTGTGTTGGTTTATTATAGTATGGTGAAACCGATAAAATGGCTGCAAACTTCGTTAAATCTCTGGTTTTCAATTCTTCAACCACTTTAGCAGTATTATTACCACCTACTCCTAAAACCATTGGCACTCTGCCTTTATTTGCAGTTGTTATTGCATGGATTACGACTTCCTTTTCTTCCGCATTTAAAGTAGCACTTTCTGCAGTAGTTCCTAATATTACTAAATATTCAACACCACCTTCAATTACAAAGTTTGTTATTCTCGCTAATGCTTCTGTGTCTACAGAAAAATCTTTCTTAAAAGGCGTAACTAAAGCGACACCAGTTCCAATTAATGATTGCATATTATATTTTTTTTAGTATTTTTAAATATTTGAATAATTCTGAAATAAATTCCGAATAATTTTCGGCTACGGTATTTATTACAATATGATTTACTCGTTTGTCGATAGTTTGAAATCCTACTTTAAATTTTGCTTTCGAACTTCTTGTAACCAAAAGTAATGTTGGTTTTTGAACATCATAATAACTTATGAGCATGTCAAAGGATTTATTAGTAAAATTAGTAACTCTATCGCTTTTGAACAAACCTCCTAAGGAAATATCTTTTCTAAAAAAATAATCAAATTTTTCAAGAATTGTTTTCTTGCTTTTATTTATAAACGATAAAACTTCAATATTTTCTCTTAAAATTCCAAAATCAACTATTTTATCAATCAATACTTCTTGATTTGTAAAATAATTAGCATCAATCAAAACCCCAACTTTAACTATCTTATTTGAAGACACTTGAAGTTGGTAATTTTTTAATTTATTATTAACGGTTCTTTTAAGAAAAAAATCCTTTACTATTTTATAAATCATTGTAACTTTACATCTTTTACAAAATTAAAGTAATCTATTCAAATATATGACATTCAAAAGTAAAAATACGAAACATCTTTACATAATTTTTGTTACAACTTTAACATTATTTATTGCTGTTTCTTGTAAAATCAAAAAATATAACAATTATTTAATTGAGGGAAAAAAAATTGAGATTGCATCAAAATACATATCCAATGAGATTATTGAAACCTATATTTCACCTTACAGAGCACATATTAATACTGATTTAGACAGTGTAATTTCTTTTACTAATGAGACATTAGACAAAACTAAAGGTGAATGGCAAAGCAATATTGGGAATTTTATGGCAGATGCTTGTATGGAATTAGCTACTCCTGTTTTTAAAAAACAACAAAATAAACAAATTGATATTGTACTTTTAAATAGTGGTGGAATTAGATCGATTATTCCTAAAGGTAATATTAGCAAAAGAAATGCTTTTGAAGTAATGCCATTTGAAAATAGTTTAATTGTTGTTGCGCTAAAAGGTGAAGAAATTATGGAAATGGCAAAACATATAATTAAAGAAAAAAAGCCTCATCCATTAAATGGAATTAAAATATTTTTGAATAAAGAAAACACCATAACAAAAGTGCTTTTTGATAATAAATCCATCGAAAACAATAGAATTTATTATGTAGCCACAGCCGATTATTTAGCAAATGGAGGAGACAATATGACCTTTTTTCTTAAAAACGAAGGGACATTTGACCTGAATTATAAAATTAGAAATGTATTGATTGATTATTTTTTCAAATACAAAACTATTCAAGTGTCAACTATTGAAAGAATCATTAAAGAATAATTCCTATGAAAAGAAGAAATTTTATCAAAAATACTGCAGCAAGCTCAGCATTACTTTCATTAAGCGGACTTTCATTATCAAGTTTTTCGACTGTAAAAGAGAAAAAAATAACTATTTTACATACCAATGATGTGCACAGTCATATTGATCCATTCCCTGAAAATCATCCAAGAAATCCATCGATGGGGGGTGTAGCTAGACGTGCTAATATAATTGAACAAATTAGGAAAGAAGAAGAAAATGTTTTGCTATTAGATGCAGGTGATATTTTTCAAGGTACACCCTACTTTAATTATTATGGTGGCGAATTGGAATTTAAACTAATGAGTATGATGAAATACGATTTAGCAACATTAGGTAATCATGATTTTGATAACGGAATTGATGGGTTTTATGCACAATTACCTCATGCTAATTTTGAATTTGTTTCAGCTAATTACGATTTTAAAAACACAAAGTTAAGTGGAATTGTAAAGCCATACAAAACCTTTATAAAAGACGGATTAAAAATTGGTGTATTCGGTTTAGGAATTGAATTAGAAGGTTTAGTAGACAAAAAACTTTATAAAGAAACCAAATACAACAACCCAATAGAAGTCGCAACAGATATTACCAAAACACTAAAAGAAACTGAAAAATGCGACTTAATAATTTGTTTGTCGCATCTTGGATTTGATTACAAAAATGAAAAAGACAAAACTTCGGATCTTAAATTAGCCGCTGCCACAGAAGACATTGATTTAATTATTGGTGGTCACACACACACCTTTTTAGATAAACCTGTTATAAAAACAAATAAAGCTGGCAAACAAGTAGTAATCAATCAAGTTGGTGCTTACGGAATTAATTTAGGCCGAATTGATTTTTATTTTAGCGACGAAACTAAATACATCAGTAAAGAAAAAAATATTGTGGTGATTTAACTCTTAATTATTTATCATTTTTTGAAATTGGTATTCGTCAATAATTTCAATTTTTAATTGGTTGGCTTTTTCTAATTTAGCTGGCCCCATGTTAGCTCCAGCAATAACATAATTGGTTTTAGCTGAAATAGAACTTCCTACTTTTCCACCATAATCTTCGATCGCTTTCTTCAAATCGTCTCGAGAAAAAACTTCAAAAACACCAGAAACAACAAATATTTTTCCTTGTAAAATATTGGAAACTACTGTTGAAATCTCATTTAATTCAAATTGAATGCCAACTGCTTTTAGTTTATTAATTATGGCTATATTTTCTGAATTTTGAAAAAAATCCATCACACTTTGCGCAATTCGTTCTCCAATTTCATCAACTGTAACTAAATCAAGTAAATCAGCTTTAGCTAAGTTGTCAATGTTTTTATAATGTTTCGCAAGTTTCTTAGCAACTGTTTCGCCTACATAACGAATACCTAATGCGTATAAAACACGATCAAATGGTATGGCTTTTGAATGTTCAATTCCTGAAATTAAATTATCAGCAGATTTATCGGCCATTCTTTCCAAAACAACAATTTGTTCTTTTTTCAAATCATATAAGTCGGCATAATTTTTCACCAAACCAGCATGATAT
>JBIPOM010000186.1:0-4042 GCA_044379175.1 Flavobacterium sp.
TATCGGGAAAAAAAGAAAATTTTAAATCGATTCACGAAGGTCAAATTGGTATGTATGTTTGTGGACCAACCGTTTACAGCAATGTGCATTTAGGAAATGTGAGAACGTTTATGAGTTTTGACATGATGTATCGTTATTTATTGCATTTAGGTTATAAAGTAAGATATGTACGAAACATTACAGATGCGGGACATTTAACAGATGATGGCGATGTTGAAAATGACAGATTTGTAAAACAATCGCGTTTAGAAAAATTAGAACCCATGGAAATTGTACAGAAATATACAGTCGATTTTCATAAGGTCTTAGAAAATTTTAATTTCCTACCTCCTACTATTGAACCAACAGCTACAGGTCATATTTTAGAACAAATAGAATTAACTCAAAAATTAATTGAAACTGGTTTTGCTTATGAAAGCAACGGATCTGTTTATTTTGATGTATTAGAATATAACAAACGTGGTTTAAATTACGGTGAATTAAGCAATAGAAATATTGAAGAATTATTTGCCAATACAAGAGATTTAGATGGCCAATCAGAAAAGAAAAATCCACAAGATTTTGCCCTTTGGAAAAATGCTTCTCCAGCTCATATTATGCGTTGGAACTCACCTTGGGGAGCTGGTTTTCCTGGCTGGCACTTAGAGTGTACGGCTATGAGTACCAAATATTTAGGAGAAACTTTTGATATTCATGGTGGTGGTTTAGATTTAAAATTTCCACATCACGAATGTGAAGTAGCACAAGGAACGGCATGCAATGGAGTACAACCAGTAAATTATTGGATACACACTAATATGCTAACCATGAATGGTTTACGCATGAGTAAAAGTACTGGAAATTATATTTTACCAATGGAATTAATTGAAGGTAAAAATCATTTTTTCGAAAAAGAATTCAATCCAAGTGTGGTACGCTTTTGTTTTATGCAAGCCCATTATCGAGGTGTTTTAGATATTTCAAACGATGCGATGCTAGCCAGTGAAAAAGGCTATAATCGTTTAATGGAAGCAATAGATATTGTATCAAAAATTGAAACAAATAGCAGCTCTACAGTTGATATTGCAACATGGAAAAGGGCCTGTTATGATGCGATGAATGACGATTTTAATACTACAATTTTAATCGCACAATTATTTGAAGCGGTTAGAATTATAAATGTATTACATGACAAGAAGGAAACAATAACTGCAACTGATTTAGCTGAATTAAAAGCAACTTTAGATATTTTTGTTTTTGATGTGTTAGGATTAACAAACAAAAAAGCAGCAGGAAACAATAATAAATTAGGAAGTGTAATTGAAATGCTAATTGAAATGAGAATGGAAGCAAGAGCCAATAAAAATTGGGCTTTATCTGATGAAATTAGAGATAAATTAGCCGTTTTAGACATTCAGTTGAAAGACGGAAAAGAAGGAACGAGTTTTACGTTTTAATTAAGTAAAAAGGCAAAAGGGATAAGGCAAAAGTAAAAGACATAAACAAGATTTAAAGAATAAATTTCGTGAATCTCTGTAATTTCTTTGCGAAACTCTGTGTAACAGTTATGAAGAAGATTTTAATTTTTCCGTTCATCATGATCATTCGGTTTTATCAGATTGTAATTTCGCCTTTAACGCCGGCAACTTGTAGGTTTGCGCCTACTTGCTCAAGTTACAGTAAAGAAGCATTAGAAAAACATGGTATATTAAAAGGAAGTTGGCTCGCATTTAAAAGAATTACGAGTTGTCATCCATGGGGAAAAAGCGGTTACGATCCAGTTCCATGATGTAATGGCATAAATCAATTGCAATGGCAATGGCAAAAATCAATGACAATACAAATAATAAATAACGTTTGATACACATAACCTTTTAAACTTATAAACTTTTAATCTCATAAACAATAAATAATATGATTTGGAATCCAACAGAAGGCATCGATTTAGGTTTTTTCATGATTCGTTTTTACAGCTTAACATGGGTAATTGCTTTTGCATTGGGCTGGTACATTATGAAATTTATTTTTGATAGAGAAAAATTATCTATTGAAAAATTAGATAACATTTTTGTATATACTATTGTAGCTACAATGCTTGGTGCGCGTTTGGGACATGTTATTTTTTATGAACCAGAATTATTTACAAATGACCCTTTAAGTATTTTATTACCTATAAAAACAAAACCCGAATTACATTTTACAGGTTTTAGTGGTTTAGCTAGTCATGGTGCAGCAATTGTAATTATAATTGCCATGTTTATCATTACAAGAAAAAAAATAATTGACAAATCGTTAGTATGGATTTTAGATAGAATTGTAATTCCTGTAGCTTCAGGAGCTGTTTTTATTCGTTTGGGAAACTTTATGAATTCTGAAATTTTTGGAAAAGTAACTACAAATGATAGTTTTATGGCTATGAAATTTGTAAAAGGTGAAGATAATTTGCCACCGCAAGTAGCCTCGCAATTAACAAATATACCTGACGGAACTCAAGCCTATAATGCAATTGCAAATGATGTTCAGTTTAAAGGCATTTTAGATAAAATTCCATACAGATATCCAGCACAATTATTTGAAGCTATATTATATGTGCCCGTATTTTTTATCTTGTTTTATATGTATTGGAAAACAGATGCCAGAAACAAACCAGGTTTATTATTTGGAACATTTTTAGTATTACTTTGGTCTGTTCGTTTCTTTGTGGAATTTGTAAAAGACAGCCAAGGTGGCTTTGAAGAATATCCAATGTTCAACGCCTTATCAACTGGACAATGGTTAAGTATTCCGTTTATTATTTTGGGATTCTATTTCATTTATGCTTCTCAAAAGAAAACTATTATTTAATACAATTATACAGAAATAAAAAAAGGCAAACTCTAAATTAGATGTTTGCCTTTTTTGTGTTTTATCCTCTAAATTTCCATTCAAATTCGTCTTTATCGTTGATGATAGCACCAATTTCAACCTCAACTACTTCGTCATAATCGACGTGAAAAAACAACCAATTGTCTTCGTTAAAATAAATATCAATTCCTTCTTCTGAATCTTTTTCAAACTTGGTGATTTTGTTGAGTGCTAAATCGCCATTCACTAAATCCCAATCTTTATTAATAATGGTTGTTCCGAATAATTTAATTTCTGGATGTGTAGTAGTAATATATCCCAATTTCATGTCTTCCTCTACATAAAACGTTAACTTCATACGTTCTTTATTATACACATAAATCGTATTGTTTTCGTCGTCTGTAAACGTTTTATTGGGTTTTCCGTATAACGCTTCCACGTACTTTGGAGTCATACCAAACTCTAATCTATCAATTCCGTTTTTTAATTTAATTTCCATAGGTTTTCGTTTATATTAACAAAGTTAGGGTTTTTAAATATTGAATGTAAAAATAATTTCTAAATTAATAATTTTCAACGCAGATTCAGAGTTTTTATCTATACAAATAATCTGTGAATCTGCGGTAAAATAATATAAAAAAACCACGAAAATCAATTGAAATTCGTGGTTTAGTATTTATATAAAATCTAATTATATTTTAGTACGTTTTCTTTCCGTTTCCGTTAAATAAATTTTTCTTAAACGAATAGATTTTGGTGTACACTCCACATATTCATCTTTTTGAATGTATTCTAAAGCTTCTTCTAATGAGAAAATAACAGGAGGAATAATTCTTGCTTTTTCGTCATTTCCAGAAGATCGAACGTTAGATTGCTTTTTCTCTTTCGTTACGTTTACACACATATCATCTCCACGAGAATTTTCACCAATAACCTGACCTTCATATATTTCAGCATTTGGTTCCACGAAAAACTTACCTCTATCTTGTAATTTATCAATAGAATATGGTATTGCTTTTCCTTTTTCCATAGAAATTAACGAACCCTTGTTACGTCCAGAAATTTCTCCTTTATACGGTTCATATCCTATAAAACGGTGCGCCATAATAGCTTCACCAGCAGTAGCAGTAAGTAATTGGTTACGTAATCCAATAATTCCACGAGATGGAATATTGAATTTTATAATCATACGTTCCCCTTTAGTTTCCATACTTAACAT
>JBIPOM010000046.1:0-14802 GCA_044379175.1 Flavobacterium sp.
GGTGCTTTGAAAACTACTACACAAAAGTTTTATAGAGTTAGTGGTGGTTCTACACAATTAGAAGGTGTGAAAAGTGACATTGTTATGCCAGATCGTTTTAGTTATATGAAAACAGGGGAAAAGGATGAAAAAAGTGCTTTACCATGGGATAAAATTGACCCTGCAAATTATACACCGTTACAGGTTAGTTATGATAAAATTATTGCAAACAGTAATAGAAGAATCGCAAATAATGCCAACTTTAATTTAATTTCTGAAAACGCAAAATGGATTAATGATAGAAAAGAAGATAATACCATTAGTTTAAATTATGAAGCGTATAAAAAAGAAATTGCAACTTTTGAATCACAAACTAAAAAATTCAAAAGTCTTGAAAAATTCAAAAATAATTTGATTTTTAATTCTTTACCTTATGAATTAGAATTGATGGCGAATGACGAATTATTAAAAGAAAAGCGTGAAAGATGGCATGCGGAATTAATGAAAGATATTTATATGACAGAAACATTAAATGTATTAACTGATTTAACCGTTTTAGATATAAGCAAACCTTTAGCTAAAACAAAAAAAGATAAAAAAACAAAAGAAAAATTAGCTTCAAAATAGCGAATAATTATAAATAAAAAAGACATTCATAAATTGCAAATGCCCCAAAAAGTAAGACACTATTTGGGGCATTTTTATGAAAAAAAAATTAATCAATAATTAGTATTTTTTCTTTTGCAATAATTTTATTTCCTTCTGATAGTGAAATAAAATACAGTCCGGTAGAAAGCGTATCTCGTGATAAAGATATTGTATGCCCTGAAAGATTATTTTCTTGTCTAACTATTTGTCCGTATGAATTATAAATGTTTAAGCTGCCATTTTTTAAATTACTATTTGTTTGAATAATAGTAGAAGATATAAATGGATTAGGAAATATTGAATAAAGTTTATTTTTAGTATATTCACTAATTTCTAAGTTGTTTTGCCCCGACTGAATACAACCATTTGGATTGCTCTCATATGCATAATCTTTAATAGTAAAAGATGCAGAATTTGATATAATATCTATTCGTGCCCAACCATAGTAAGTATTTGTACCTACAATTAGTTTTAGTGCTAAATATTTATCTGAAGCACCTACCCAATGCCCAATACTTGTACTCAAGGCCAAAGTACCAGGGTTATTATAATCATACCAAGTTGCAAGTGTTGAACAAATAGTATTAGATGTTGATAATGCCCATGGTAAATAAGTTCCATTAACAAAATTTCCAGAATAAGCATTGTTATTTTGCGGATAACATATAATTCCGTATGTACTAGTACTTCCGCCAAATTGTATTATGAAATCTATAATCGCATCATTATTCAAATCCAAAGAAAAAGATGCATTAGGAGTAGTGTCAGGTATATCTGTATAAATAATTTGGGAATGCAATTTACTGGTTATAAAAAAAAATAGCAATATGGCTTTTAAAGTTGCAACGCTTTCATGAAATATTTTTTTTTTAATCATAAACTATAGATTTACCATTCATTAACTTTATTGGCATCTAATTTTATAAAGATAAATAGCATAATAGTAAAAGCCCACAAACTAGAACCTCCATAAGAGAAAAATGGTAGTGGTACGCCAATTGTTGGAAACAATCGAATAAGCATGGCAATGTTTACAAAAAAGTGAGTAAATAAATACGTGGCGACACAATAGCCGTATACCCTACTAAATCTTGTTTTTTGTCGTTCTGCTAGATACAGTATTCGTAAAAATAAACTTACAAATAAACCAATAACTAATACATTGCCTACAAAACCCCATTCTTCACCTACTGTTGTGAAAATATAGTCGGTATGTTGTTCTGGTACGAAACCTCCTTTTGTTTGTGTACCTTCTAAATATCCTTTGCCGAAAAACCCACCTGATCCAATGGCTATCATAGATTGGTTTAAATTATACCCTTCCGCTTTCATATTTACATCTTTTCCTAAAAGTACATTAATACGATCTTTTTGATGAGGCTCTAAAACACTGTCGTATACATAACTAACTGAAAAAGCAAAAAGCGAAATTACGATAAAAATTAAGCCGTAAACAATTGGATTGCGTGAAATTAATCTATTAAATATAAAATGAATTACCATAAAAATTCCAATAAATGATATTAGATAAATTGGTTTTATTATTAGGGCTAAAAGAAAAGTAGCTATTGCAATAGCGCCTGTCCATAAATACCATCCTGGTAATCCTTCTCTAAATAAGACAAAAATTAAGGATAAAAAAATCATGGCACTACCTGTATCGGGTTGCAATAAAATTAGTATTATGGGAAGTCCAATTATGGCAAATGCTATATATTGAAAGTTCTTTTTAGCTAAATTTACTTGTGCATCACTTAAATATTTAGATAAAAGCAAAGCTACGGCAGTTTTTACAAACTCGGAAGGTTGAAAACCAAAGCCTCCCAATTGGTACCAGTTAGTTTGTCCTTTTTTGCTAACTCCAAAAACGAATAAACCCAAAAGCAATACAATTCCAATTCCATAAAATACCGGAGAAAATCGTTCAAATACTTTTGAATCTATAAATAAAATTGAGAATATTATTGGTATTGTAATAAGCATAAACATCATTTGACGGCCATAATTAAGACTAAAATCAAAAGTATACTCTTGATTAGCGGGAACCGTCACAGAATAAATAGTCATCCATCCAAAAACAACTAGTATGAAATATAATAAAATGCTTATCCAATCGATGGAATTACTTATATCTTGGTTTTTCATTTTGTTTTTTTATAGAATCTTTTTTCTTTGCTGCTTCTATTTTCTTCTTTTCTGCTTCCACTTCTTTTTTCGATTTTAATTTCATTCTAAGTGAATCCGTATTACTTAATTTTGGTTTATATATTGAATCTTTATTCGGATATAATTTTCGATATTGCCAATTTAAGTTTCCTTCTAACATACGTTTTTCTAAATCTTTTCGAGTAATTTTTTTGTTCAAATACTTTTCAATCATCAGCGTTGCAATAGGACCAGCCCATGTATTTCCATAATGCCCGTTTTCTACAATCACAGCAATTGCGATTTTAGGACGAATTCTTGGTGCAAAAGCCACAAATTCAGAATGGTCTTCAAGCTGGACGCGTTTTCCATTTATTTTAGTAAAATTTTCAGCAGTTCCTGTTTTTCCACAAATTTCTAATCCTTCAACTCCTAATCCAAATGCGGTCCCTTTGTTGTATACCTCAAATAAACCATTTACAATTGGGTCAAAATGTCTTCTGTCAATTGTCGTAATATGTTTGGTGGTGTATTTTGAATCAATTTTTTTGCCTTTTATGTTTTTAATAATATGAGGGGTGTAGTAATACCCTCTATTAGCAATAGTTGCCATCATATTTGCCAATTGTATTGGTGTCATAGAAACCTCTCCTTGGCCAATTGAATTTGAAATAATGGTAGTAGAACGCCAACCACCATTTGGATAAAAATGTTCATAGAATTTTGAAGTTGGAATGTGTCCTTTTCTCCCTGGAGGTAAATCGTAGCCCATAAATTTACCTAATCCAAAACTTTTCAGGTGGTTTGCCCATGCATCCACACCGTCTTTTGGTCTTTTGTATTTTTCTATGGTGCGTTTGTAAACATTAGCAAAATAGGTGTTACAAGATTTGTAAATTCCAAAATCTAATTGTACAACTCCACCCGGACAGTGACAACGCATAAATGCACCACGGCCATAAGAAAACCCATGGTTACACGTAAATGAAGTTTGTGGATCGATTACACCTTCTTGCAACCCTACTAAACCTGTGAGAATTTTAAAAGGCGAACCAGGAGGGAATTCTCCAAGTAATCCTCTATCAAATAAAGGTTTAGCAATGGAGTCATTGTATAATTTTGTGTAATTTTTAGAGCGTTGTCTACCCACTAGCAAAGCTGGATCATACGATGGAGCGGTAACTAATGCCAAAATTTCTCCAGTACTTGGTTCTATAGCTACAATTCCACCGCGCTTATTTATCATTAATTCTTCGCCATATTTTTGTAATTCTCCATCTATAGAAAGGGTCACGTCGCTACCCTGTTTGGCAATTGTGTCAAATTTTCCTTCTTTGTATGAGCCAATTTCTTTATTATGCTTGTCTTTTAAAATATATTTTACTCCTTTTACACCTCTTAAGATTTCTTCATACGCTTCTTCTACACCCTGTCGGCCAATTAAATCACCGCTTTTGTAATAAGAATTTTCCTTTATGATTGCATCATTCACTTGTGTAATAAACCCAAATATATTGGCGCCATGCTTTGTTTGATATTCTCTTAAAGATCTTTTTTGAATATAAAACCCACTATATTTTCTAATTTTTTCTTGAAATCCAGCAAATTCCATTTTATTTAATTGAGATAGAAAAACCGAGGGTAATCTAGGACTATATATATTAGCTTTTTCTATTTTTTTAATAAATGCTTCTTTTGTTATTTGAAGAATATTGCATAATTCAAGAGTGTCAATTTCTTTTACTTCTTTTGGAACAACCATAATATCGTATGATGGCTGATTGGCTACTAAAAGTTTTCCATTTCTATCGTAAATATAACCGCGTTCTGGAAAATCGAATTTTATTTTTATCGCATTGTTTTCCGATTTTATTTTTAGCGTGTCATCAATAATCTGTAAATAAAAAAGACGAACCAATAACAAGATTGATGATATAATAATAAGGGTTGGAAGTAATGTTTTTCTCATCGTTTATTAGGTTTTATTAGATAAATACTAATAATACAAATTGCAAATGTAAATATGGTGCTCAGAATAGTCCGTGTGATAATTTGAAAAAATAAATCGAATCGATATAACTCTAAAACAAAAAGTACAAAATGATGAAAAACGATAGCAGACATGATGAAAATAAATCGGTCTACAGATAACTTATCAGCTATTCTGATGGTTTGATATTCGTAACTTAATCCGAATGCAAACTTTAAGAATGAGGGTCTAAAATAGGCTAAAAGTAGTGAAGCTGTTGCATGAACGCCTCCGCTGTCGCAAAACAAATCCATAATTAATCCTAAACCAAAACTTGCGGCAATAAAACCAGATTTGTTTGAGTTAATTGGATATAAAATAATAAAAAGCACATACAAATAAGGGTTTATCCAGCCTCCAAATCTCACTTGTTCAAGTACAACAATTTGTATTGTTAGCAAGACAATAAAACGAATTAAATTTAAAATGAAGTTACTGTTCATTGTTACTTAGTTGGATCTTTTTCTGTTTCTGCTTCTAATGTTTCTTTTTCTTTTCTCTTTTTATTTTCAATTACGTACACATAACCAAGAGATGTCATATCGTTGAAAAGTCTTACATTGATAACAAATTTGTTACTTGTTTTTTCTGCAAAAATTTGTTCTATTTTTCCAATTGGAATGTTCTCAGGAAATATGGCAGATTGAGCCCCAGTTACAATGGTATCACCTTTTTTTAATGTTGCTAATTTTGGAACATCTATTAGTTGTACATATCCAGCATTTTTACCATCCCAGGTAATTGAACCAAAATGATTTGAATTTTTTATTTTTCCGTTTAATGGGTTTTTTGTATGTAATATACTGATTACTGTTGCGAAATTTTTTGATGTTTTTTCAATAATTCCCACTACGCCTTTATCGCTAATTACAGCCATATCGGTTTTCAAACCTTCAAAAGAACCTTTGCTTAAGGTTAAAAAGTTTTCTTGTTTGGTGTAAGAATTTTTTGTCACTTTTGCTTGTCTTACAACAAAATCCGATAAAATATTTGGAACTACAATTTTACTTTCTAAAATAGTGTCTTTTTTATTGAATAAAATTTCCTTTAAGCGGGCATTTTCTCTTGCTAAATCTTCGTTTTTTTGTTGCAGTCCAAAGTATTCTTTTACACTATTTATTTGGCTATAGGTATAACCTGAAAACGCATTTGAAGAATTAATATACTGACTTCTATGGTAAGAATGCGATTTAATTGTAAGTGTTAATGAAATACCCAAAAGCAGCAAAAACAGCAATCTATAGCTGTTTTTAATAAGAAAAAATATTATTTGCTGCATGTATACGAGCTTATTTAATTAAAATATTTTTGTATTTCGCTAAGTTTTTAAGCGTCATTCCAGTTCCTCTAACAACTGCTCTTAAAGGGTCTTCAGCAATATAAACTGGTAAATCTGTTTTTAATGAAATTCGCCTGTCTAAACCTCTAAGCATAGATCCTCCACCTGCTAAATAAATACCTGTATTGTAAATATCTGCGGCTAATTCTGGTGGTGTTTGTGAAAGTGTTTCCATTATTGCATCTTCAATTCTTTGAATTGATTTATCTAATGCTTTGGCAATTTCTCTATAAGATACATCCACTTGTTTTGGTTTGCCTGTCAATAAATCACGTCCCTGAACAGCCATGTCTTCTGGTGGGCTTTCTAAATCTTCAATAGCAGCACCGATTTGAATCTTTACTTTTTCTGCAGTAGTTTCTCCAACATATAAATTGTGCTGAGTTCTCATATAGTAAATAATATCGTTTGTAAATACGTCACCAGCAATTTTTACAGACTTGTCACAAACAATACCTGCTAAAGCTATTACAGCTATTTCTGTAGTTCCTCCACCTATATCTACTATCATGTTTCCTTTTGGTTGCATTATATCAATTCCAATTCCAATGGCTGCTGCCATCGGTTCGTGAATTAAATATACTTCTTTTCCATTAACACGTTCTGCAGATTCTTTAACAGCACGCATTTCCACTTCGGTAATTCCTGAAGGAATACAAATTACTAGTCGAAGTGCAGGAGTAAATAGTTTTTTCTTTAAAGCTGGAATGCTTTTTATCAACATTTGAAGCATTTTTTCAGACGCATCAAAATCTGCAATTACACCATCCTTTAATGGGCGAATTGTTTTTATAGTTTCGTGAGTTTTTCCTTGCATTAAGTTGGCTTCTTTTCCAACAGCTATTATTTTTCCAGTTATTCGATCTCTCGCAACAATTGAAGGACAATCAACCACAACTTTATCGTTGTGAATTATTAATGTATTTGCGGTACCAAGGTCAATTGCAATGTCCTCAGTCATAAAGTCAAAAAATCCCATATTTATTAGAAGGGTTTAGTATTTTGTTTAATTCTATTCAACTAACAAAAGTATAAAAATAAATTGGAATTATTTAAAATAAAACCGCATTAAAAATTATATTTTTATGCGGTTTATAAAAGTTACAAATTTAGGGCTAGATTAATGTTTGAAATGTCGTATACCAGTCATCACCATAGCCACATTGTTAGTGTTGCAGTAATCAATACTTAATTCGTCTTTTATCGAACCACCAGGCTGAATAATAGCAGTAATTCCTGCTTTATTTGCAATTTCAACACAATCAGGAAATGGAAAAAAAGCATCGCTTGCCATAACGGCTCCTGTCAAATCGAAGTCAAATGTCTTTGCTTTTTCAATTGCCTGATTTAAAGCATCTACTCTAGATGTTTGCCCGGTTCCAGAAGCACATAATTGACGATTTTTCGCAAACACTATTGTATTTGATTTAGTATGTTTACAAATTTTTGAAGCAAATAATAAATCTTCAATTTCCTCAGATGTTGGAGCAGTTTTTGTTGCTGTTTTTAATAATTCAGCGGAATCGGTAATATTGTCTTTATCTTGAACTAATATTCCATTTAAACAAGTACGAATGTTTTTTGCTGGTAACGCAACTTCGTTAATTACCAATATGATACGGTTCTTTTTTTCTTCTAATATTTCAATAGCTTCTTGATCATAAGAAGGTGCAATAACCACTTCGCAAAATAATTTATTGATTTCTTCAGCTGTCGCTACATCAATATTTCCATTTGCAATTAATACACCACCAAATGCAGAAGTTGGATCACCTGCTAATGCATCTAAATAGGCTTCTTTCATTGTGGTTCTAGTAGCTAAGCCACATGCGTTATTGTGTTTTAAAATTGCAAAAGTTGGTTCATTATATTTAAACTCATTGATTAAATTAACAGCAGCATCTACATCTAATAAATTGTTATAGGACAATTCTTTTCCGTGTAATTTTTTGAACATGCTGTCAAAGTCTCCAAAGAAAAATCCTTTTTGATGTGGGTTTTCACCATAACGCAATATTTGTCCTTTTTCTTCGCTAATTTTTAGATACGTTTCCTCTTTATTAAAATAATTAAAAATCGCAGTATCATAATTTGATGAGGTATGAAACGCTTTAGTAGCTAATAATTTTCTTTGTTCAATAGAAGTAGTACCTTGATTTTCAGTGTAAAAATTTAAGAAAGTAGCATATTCATCCACAGATGCTACAATCACAGTATCTTTAAAATTTTTAGCTGCAGCACGAATTAAAGAAATGCCACCAATATCAATTTTTTCAATACTATCAACTTCGCTTGCTCCTGAAGCTACTGTTTTTTCAAATGGATATAAATCTACAATTACCAAATCAATTTGTGGAATATCAAATTCTGTCATTTGTGCGACATCGCCTTCGTGATCTTGACGGTTTAAAATCCCACCAAAAATTTTTGGATGTAATGTTTTTACTCTTCCTCCCAAAATTGATGGATAAGAAGTTACATCCTCTACCGCCACAACTGGAACTCCAATGTTTTTAATAAAATCTTCCGTTCCACCAGTAGAATAAATTGTTACATTGTTTTGGTGAAGTGCTTTGATGATAGGTTCTAAACCAGTTTTATCAAATACAGAAATTAATGCCGATTTGATTTGTTTTGTGTGAGTCATTATATTGTTGTTTGTTTTGAACTGCAAAAGTAACAATTTGATAAAGAAAATCCAATAGTTATAATCTGTAAATGAGCAACATTTCAAAATAAATTTCCTTGAAAAAATGTAACAAATATCCCTTTTTAACTACAAATATTTAATATATTAATTTTATGATACTATATATACGTTTACTTAATGAAAGTTTTGCTTTTGCTTTTAATGCTCTTAGAAGTAACAAATTACGAACATTACTTTCTTTGCTAGGAGTTACTGTGGGTATTTTTTCTATTATTGCGGTTTTAGCAGCTGTTGATTCCTTGAAAAAAAATATTGTTGACAGTTTGGATGGAATGGATAAAAATACCATTTATTTATTTAAATATTCTTTTGGCCCAACAGAGGTTGAAAAATGGAAACGCGACCAGTTTCCTCATGTAAAATATGATGAATTTCAATATTTACAGAAAAACATGGTGGATATTGATAAAATTTCATTTAATTTTTTTACAAGCAATCAAAGTATAAAATATGATGACAATACTGTAAATTCAATTCGTGTAAAACCTTCTACTAATGAATTTTTTGAAATAGAACCTTTTAAAGTGGAAAGAGGAAGATTGTTTAACGAATCAGAGTCCAATTCGGGAACTTCTGTAATTGTAATTGGAAGTGAAGTAGCAGAAGGTTTATTTAAAGGAAATGAAGCTATTGGAAAGCAAATTCGACTCTATGGACAACGCTATACTGTAATTGGTGTCTTAAAGAAAATGGGTCAAAATGCCTTTGGAGATTCTAATGATGTAGCTGTTTTTTTACCCGTAAATAACATTAGAAAATTATATGGAGATAATAGTGCGATCTTTACACCAGCTATCATAGTAAAACCAAAAGCAGGTGTTGATATTGAAGAATTTAAAGCTGAGTTAACTAATAAAATGAGAAGTATTAGAGGTTTACGAGCAGGAGAAATAAATAGTTTTTTTGTAAATATTTTGTCTGGTTTTACTAATTTTATTGATGATATTGTGGGTAAAATGAATTTAGCTGGATGGGGGATAAGTATTTTTTCTCTTTTAGTTGGAGGTTTTGGTATAGCAAATATTATGTTTGTTTCAGTAAAAGAGCGAACTAATTTAATTGGAATTCAGAAAGCATTAGGGGCAAAAAACAGGTTTATTTTGTTTCAGTTTTTGTTTGAAGCTGTTATTTTGGCAATGTTTGGTGGATTAATTGGAATTGTTTTGGTTTGGTTAATTGCTTTAGTTTTAACTAACGTTTTAGATTTTGAGTTTGTATTGAGTTCTTTTAATATTTTATTAGGTTCAAGTTTATCTGTAATAATCGGATTAATATCAGGAATTTTACCCGCTATATCCGCTTCTAAATTAGATCCTGTAGAAGCTATAAGAACAGGAATGTAATTCTTTTGTAAAACTAAAAAACCCGATTTGTATCAATACAAATCGGGTTTTTAGTTTTACAATTACAATTGTACTAATTACAACACGTATTTCAAACTTAAAATTACAAAACGAGGTTGTACATAAAAACTTGAAAAGTTTGTAGAGCCACCCAAGGCATTAAAGCTGTTGTCGTTTAATGCTGTTGTATTTAATAAGTTGGTAGCACTCACTTTATACTCAAATTTACTATCTCTTTTTTGATATGATAATGATGCGGTTAAGAAATCATATTCAGTATCAAAAGTTTTCGCTTTATCCCTATTGTGAAAGAAGCTGTATTCAGATGTAAATGAAAAAGCGTCTAAAAAGAAATATTCTAATGATACTGAAGGGCTATCTACATAATTTACTTGATTTTGAAAATCATTAACCGTATAATCATACGCCAATTCTATGTTTGGTAATTTTTTTAAATTAGTTGAAAATCCAATTTTATAATTTTGTGTAAATGATTCAGTATTCTGAATAAACTCTGAATTATCTGGATTTACACGAATATTATTATTTGTACTCCAGCTTATGTTAGCTCCACCACTAGCTTTAAAATAACGTGCAAATGATCTACCATAGTTAAAACTTCCAGAAAGTGATTCATTTGGGAAATTTGAATTTATGTTTACTGAACTTGAAACTTGGTTAATGCCTGTAAGTAATGCACGATTGGTAATAATATCCGTTTGTTTTGTATAAGTTAAATTAGCAAAAATATTTTCCATATTAAACATACTAAATTTAAAGAAACGTAAAGAGTGTACTTGTGACACAGAATTTTCTAAAAATCTATTTCCGCTAAACAAGCTGTTAAAGTTTGAAAAAACAAATCCTTGGGCTAGTTTTATTACGTCTGTGAAATTATTGGTTAAAGAGAAATTATACGTTAATGTTTGTGATTTTTTCATTTGCCACAAGGCATAAAAGTCAGGTAAAACCCGATTAAAACGCATTTGATTTGTGCTATTCAATTGCGAATCGTTGGTGTTAAATTGATGAAAGGAAACTCCGGGATTAAACGTAAATTTTCCTACTAACATTTTGTAATGTAATCCAACAAACGCATCATTAAATGTATAATTTACTATATTGGTATTGCTGCTATCAGTTAAATTATTTTGTTCACCGCTATCCAATATTTGAAACATATTAGAATTAAAGTTTTGATAAGAATATGTATTTCCAACAGTTACATTAATATTGCTTTTTGGCGTAACCATATAATAATAATCAAATTTAAAATCTGTTTTATTTGTTTTTATGAATCGGTTTTGATTAATATTATTTCTATTTTGAAAGGTATTGTAACCTGATAAAACAAAGGGTTGTATTTGCAAATTGGCATTATAAAAAGGATCTTCTTGTTGGAACAAATTTTGCATTTCAAAAGCAAATACATTTTTGTCGTTGTGCGTATAATAGTAGTTTAAGTTTTGATTTAAGGAAATAGGTTGTTGATTTTTTTCAGTAAAAATACTACCTTGTAAACTTGATAGAACGCTTTGGTTTTCCAACTGGTCTGATGTTTTCAATAACGCATCATAATCCAAGTGCATTTTTGCAGAAGGCACATAGCTACTACTTAATTTAAATAATCCTAAATTGCTTCTTTGTCTGGAAATATCTTGTCGTGTTTCTGTGATGTTTACAGAAGAACCATTTGGTAATTTATCTACACGATTATAAATATTATCGGTTTGTAAATCGGTTTTATTGTAAGAATAAATTCCAAAACCACTAATTGTCCATGCTTTAGATGGATTGTATGAGAAGTTTGCTGCGCCAAATTTAGCATCAATGTTTTTAGCGCGATTGTTTCTGGTACCTATAATTCCCAAGTCATTTGATGTAACATTGAAGCTAGACCCTCCTTTTCTCATCATATTTTTAAATCCTCCAGTAAACTTAAAATAGTCTTGCATTGTTAAGGGTAATTCGCCAATATTATTTAAATTGCTTATCAAATTCACACTATATTTTGGGCTATAATAAAATAGTTTTGGATTGAGAATGCTTCTGTTTTTTGAATCTATGACGCCCGCACCAGCTAGAATATCTCCAAACCAAAAATTAGTTTTCCCTTCTTTTAACTTAATATTTATAGCAATATTATCTTCATTATTTTCCAATCCTTTTAAATTAGTTACTTCATTAAAATTTCTTAAAACTTGTACTTTATCTATGGCATCTGCTGGTATGTTTTTAACTGCTAATTTTGTATCTCCATCAAAAAAATCTTTTCCATTAACCATTAACTTTTGAGCTGTTTTACCTTCTACCGAAATTTCACCGTCTTTATTTACAGATACGCCAGGTAGTTTTTTTAGCACATCTTCTAACTTTTTTTCGGTTCCGTTGGTAAACGAATCGGAATTGTAAATAATGGTATCACCGCTAATTCTTACAGGCATTTCTCGAACAATTTCAACCGTTTCAATGGTGTTAGAACTTGATAAAACAATATTAAAAGTTTGGTTTTCTTTTGTAGTAGTAATTTTTTGTTCAAAAGGAGCATACCCAATATAACCGGCTTTAATAATATATTCCGTGTTGGGTTTTAAGTTTAATGAAAATTCACCTTTTTCACTGGTAATGTTATAGGCATCCATTGCTTTTGTGACTTGGTTAATGGCCATTACATTGGCTGTTTCTATAACCAAATTGTCGCTATCTTTTAATATTCCTGAAACCTTTACCGATTGCGCATAACTCATTCCAGTAAGAAATAAGCTTAGTACTAAAATTATTTTTTTCATTTAGGTTTGTTTGTTAGTTTTTTGTTTCTTGGAATATAACGCCGTCATTATCTTCCATTTGTTTTTGCATTTTTTTCTCGTATTTCTCGTATTCTTTTTTGGAAATGACTTTACCAGAATTCGGAATTTTTATTTTTACTGTTTCGTTATTTTTTAAGCTTACTTTGGTGCAAAAGTAAATATAATTTTCATTTTCAAGTTGTAAAATTAATCCCGGCAAACCCCACACGCCATTTGGACCAAAACTAACAGGTATTTCACTGGTGTACCAAGCTGTAATAGTTTGTGGTTCGGGTTTTTTCATTTCAAATAATGAAGATTTTCCGTTTTTTGTTTTTTCCTGATAACGTTCATATGCCTCTAAATCATTTTTAGAAACGGGTTCAACATAAGTTGCTTTTACGCAATTATAATCACCAATTATTTTTGTTTCGTTGGTTATTTGCCAAGCCATTTTTGGTAACGAATCTTTTATCACAAATTCATCACCAAAAATATCTTCTTCAGTGTATGAAATTTTTTCTTTTGTATTCATATATTTATCTCCATCACCAGACATACTAACACTAACAGAAAAAGACACACCGCCTTGTCCTGGTTTTGGTTTTTCTAATGCTACAACCTCTTCAAAAAGCGCTTCGTTTTTATTGAATGTTAATAGGTAGTTTTTTTGAAATGCTTTTGCCATAGCTTCTTCAAATGCTTCATTATCTATACCATCTATAGCATTTTTCGCCGCATCTTTTTCTGATTCTTTTGAAACAGAAAGCGCTTCTTTTTTAGATTTATTTTGTATGGTTTGGTATTCTACTTTTCCATAAAAATCTTGCCCAAAAAAGGTTGCAGAGAAAAGTAGTAAACAAAAATTATATACATTTTTCATAATTTGGATTTTTTTTGTGAGTTACATTTATTACAAATAGTTATTAGACTATTTTTTTATTTAATTGTTACAGAATTAATTTATTTTCGTTTTTTAGAATTTAGATTTAAGTTCTATAACTCCATTTTCATTTGTCATACTTTTTATTTTTTCTTCTTTTAATTCTTCAAATTCTTTCTGAGTTACTTTTTTGCATGTTTTAGGTGTAATTATTTCCGTTTTTTCTTTTGGGTTTAAAATAATTTTAGAACATAAAATAGTTGTATTTCCATTATGTAATTCAAGAATTAATCCTGGAAGTCCCCAAAATTTATCTGGACCATTGCAAATTGGAATATCTAAAGTATACCAAGCTTCGATAATTTTTTCCTTAGGCTCTTTTAATGTAATAAAATTAGTTTTTTCGCTTTCTATTCTTTTTTTAGATTCTTCGTAGTTTTTCCATTCTTTTTCTGTTACTGGAACTATAATTTGTGCTTTGTAGCAATTGTAACTTCCTATTTGCTTTTGTTCATCTTTAATGATCCAATTCATTTTTTCAAGTGAATCGCAAACTAAAAATTCTTTACCAAATAAATCTCTTTCGTTTATAAAATTATTTGTTTTTAAATTTTTATAATACTTTGAATCATTTCCTGAAAAATTAGCTCCTTGAAAACCACCACCATTTGATTTCGGCGAATCTAATTTTTTTTCCATTTGATAAATTGACTCTTGCTCGTTAAACGTTAGAGTATAGTCTTTTTCTATACCTTTTTTTAAACTTTCTAATATTTTTTCTTGCATTCCAGGATCTAAAGTTGAACTTGAGATTTGAGTATCACTCATATTTCTAATTGAAGTATAATAAGCTATTCCTTGGAAATTTTGTGAGTAGCTAAATGTACAGATTAGTGTAAATAGCGTAATTAAAACATTTTTTTTCATTTTTACATTT
>JBIPOM010000187.1:0-3996 GCA_044379175.1 Flavobacterium sp.
AGCGGCATCTTTTTTATCGCCTAATAATTCATTTACTTTAGATTTTGCATCTACCGCTTTCGTTGTATCAACAACTGCAACTTTTGCAGCTGGTTTTTTCTCAGTTGCTTTTAAAGCATCGTTAGCCGCTGTAAAGAAATTACCTAATTCTTCTGGTTTTAAAGTTTCCCAAAATTCTAATTGTGCGGTTTGAGATAATAATTTTTCAACTCTATCTAAATCTTTAGCACCTGGTAATTCTACTAAAATTCTTCCTGTTTCACCAATTTTTTGAATGTTTGGTTGCGCTACTCCGAATTTATCGATACGTTTAGTTAATACTTTATATGCACTTTCAATAGATTCAGCTACTTTCTTTTTCAAGATAACTTTTACTTGATCGTCAGTCATATTTAACTGAATTTCTTCAAAAGTTCTATTGTAGAATGCTTCAGCAGAAGCCATTTTTATTGTTCCGTTAGATTCTGCAGCAAAGGCATCAAAAAAGGCATCTAAATAATCTTGATTTCCTCTTCTATCTTTTGTAGCTCTTTCTAAAGCTCTATTGAATGTAGGGTTTTTAGAGTTATTTGATAACGTTTTTAAAACGTCTTTAACAGAAACTTCTAACGTAACGTTAATTCCACCTTCTAAATCTAATCCTTTGTTGATTTGTTGTTTTTCTATTTCCTCATAAGTAAAGCTAGCAAAACCTAAGTTAAATACTTCTTTTTTCTTTAATGATTTTAAATAGTTTAATTCTTTTTGAGAATCTCCTTTCGCAAATTCTTTCGCATCTTTTACAATTCCGTTAGCAACAAACGTAAAAGAAAGTTGATAGATACAAGCAATCGTAAAAATGATTGCGAAGAATTTAATTAGTCCTTTGTTCTGCATTATAGTTAATTTTAGTTATTTTCTTTAAAAACGGACAAATATATCATTTCATTAAGGATAAAACAATTTTATTTTCGTCTAAAATTCATTTTTTTTAATATTTAATCAACAATGTGAAGATTTTGACATTTTTGAATCATTTAAGTGACTCAAAATAAGAAGAATAAAAAAAGCGTTGAAACTATCAACGCTTTTAACATTTTATGAACTGTGTAAATTATTTATCTGTAATGGTTGATTCAGCAATTTTTTTGTACGTTCCATTTTCTAATTTTTCACGTATTGCCTCAAAAGCAGTTAATGTTTCATCAATATCTTCTATTGTATGTGTAGTAGTAGGAATCATTCTTAACAAAATCATACCTTTTGGAATCACTGGATACACTACGATAGACAAGAAAATTCCATAATTTTCTCTTAAGTCATTAACCATTATCATGGCCTCTGGAATAGATCCCTCTAAGTAAACTGGTGTAATACAGGTATTTGTATCACCAATATTGAATCCTTTTTCCTTTAATCCATTTTGTAAAGCATTAACATTTACCCATAATTTATCTTTAATTTCCGATGAATTACGCAATAATTCTAAACGCTTCAACGAACCAATTGTTTGAATCATTGGCAAGGCTTTCGCAAACATTTGTGAACGTAAATTATATTTTAAATAATCAATAACATCTTTATCAGCCGCTACGAAAGCACCAATATTTGCCATTGATTTTGCAAAAGTTGAAAAGTACACATCAATACCGTCTTGACACCCTTGCTCCTCACCTGCTCCAGCACCTGTTTTACCAAGTGTACCAAAACCGTGCGCATCATCAACCAATAAACGGAAATTGTATTTTTTCTTCATTTCTACAATTTCTTTTAACTTACCTTGTTGTCCTCGCATTCCAAAAACTCCTTCCGTAATAAACAAAATACCACCACCCGTTTCGGTAGCTAATTTTGTAGCACGTTGAAGATTTTTTTCCATACTTTCAATGTCATTGTGCTTGTAGGTAAAGCGTTTTCCACTATGCAAACGAACGCCGTCAATAATACACGCGTGCGCATCTACATCATAAACAATAACATCATTTCTAGTTACCAAAGCATCAATTGTAGACATAATTCCTTGATAACCAAAATTTAATAAATAAGCCGATTCTTTCATTACGAAAGCGGCCAATTCTTCTTCTAATTGCTCGTGATATTTGGTGTGACCACTCATCATACGTGCACCCATTGGGTAAGCTGCGCCATATTGTGCTGCTGCTTCAGTATCTGCTTTACGAACTTCTGGATGATTAGCCAAACCTAAATAGTCATTCAAACTCCAGTTTAATATATTTTTACCTTGAAATTGCATTCTTGGACCTAATTCACCTTCCAATTTAGGAAAAACAAAATAACCTTCTGCTTGTGAAGCCCATTTCCCTAATGGTCCTTTATTTTGTTGTATTCTTTCAAATAAATCTTTAACCATAATTTCTTACTTAATTTGTGGTGCAAAAGTATAAATAAAAAAACGTTTTTAATAATTTTTTTTAACACTTCTAACGTTTAACTTGATTGCAATAAAAACATATTTGTAGAAAATAAAGTTTTACTTATCTTTGACATTCTTATGAAAGCAATAAAAATTATCGAATGTCCACGCGATGCTATGCAAGGCATTAAAACGTTTATTCCCACCGAAAAAAAGGTTCAATATATTCAATCTTTGTTACGAGTTGGATTTGACACGCTGGATTTTGGAAGTTTTGTTTCGCCAAAAGCGATTCCGCAAATGCAAGATACTGCTGACGTTTTAGCTCGGTTAGATCTTTCGCAAACAAATAGCAAACTATTAGCTATTATTGCGAATACGCAAGGAGCAGAAGCAGCATCAAAACATAAAGCAATACAATATCTTGGTTTTCCGTTTTCTATTTCTGAAAATTTTCAAATGCGAAACACACACAAAACCATTGCTGAAAGTTTGATAACATTACAAGAGATATTAGAAATAGCCGACAAATCTAACAAAGAAGTTGTGACGTATATTTCTATGGGATTTGGAAATCCTTACGGTGATCCTTACAACGTTGAAATTGTAGGTGACTGGACAGAAAAATTAGCTAAGATGGGCGTAAAAATTTTATCTCTTTCCGATACAATTGGCTCTTCTACACCTGAAATTATCGATTATTTATTTCGTAATTTAATACCAAAATATCCAAATATTGAATTTGGTGCTCATTTACATACTACGCCAGACAAATGGTTTGAAAAAATTGATGCTGCATATCAAGCTGGTTGCAAAAGATACGATGGAGCGATACAAGGTTTTGGCGGCTGTCCAATGGCTAAAGACGATTTAACCGGAAATATGCCTACCGAAAAGTTATTGTCCTATTTTACTACCAAAAAAGAAAACACCAACACCAGCCCAATGAGCTTTGAGAGTGCTTATAACGAAGCTACTAAATTGTTTGGCGCGTTTCATTAATTAGTAGCACTTGTCCAGCTATACATTTCAAGATTTTATTAATAATTCTTTTTTTGTAAGCACTAAAAAGAGCTTCTTAGGTCGCTTTTTTAGCACTACAAAAAATAGAATTTTTCAATAAAATGCTTTTCATTGCTATCTGGGCTAAAAACTATTCACTATTTACTATTTACTATACGCTTTTTTTTTATATATTTGCACGCAATTTAACTTCAATTGCAGCATGAAAGCACACACTACAAAAATTATAGGAGAAGGACTAACGTATGACGATGTTCTATTAATTCCAAATTACTCAGAAATTCTTCCAAGAGAAGTTTCTATTCAATCAAAATTTAGTAAAAACATTACCTTAAACACACCAATTGTTTCCGCTGCAATGGACACAGTTACAGAAAGTGCGATGGCAATTGCTATGGCGCAAGAAGGTGGTATTGGTGTACTACACAAAAACATGACTATTGCACAACAAGCTGCAGAAGTTAGAAAAGTAAAACGTGCAGAAAGCGGAATGATTATAGATCCTGTAACATTACCTTTAACCGCAAATGTTGGTGATGCCAAAAATGCGATGAGAGAATTTGGTATTGGTGGAATTCCAGTTGTAGATGAAAAAGGAATTTTAAAAGGAATTGTTACCA
>JBIPOM010000188.1:0-3986 GCA_044379175.1 Flavobacterium sp.
AATACTTATACCCCCTAATATAGCTGAAATTAAAAATAATCCAATATATATAGAATTAGAATCTGCGTATATCTCTAATTTACTTTGTGTTGTCCAAATTTTAATAAAAAATGGAAGTACACCTGAAATTAGTACACACAGTAACAAATATAACGTTTGAATTCTTTGTAACATTTTAATTTATTATAGGAACAAAAATAAGTTTTCTTTTTTTAAAAAACTATTGTTTTATAATAAAATATTCGTATTATTGCATCAAATAATCGTAAGTACTTCATATACGATACTTTAAAAAAGCAAAAAAATCTCATCACAGTTTTTTTATTATATTAAGATTAAAAAAATCAATCAACATTTATGTTTGACACATCTACACTAAAAGGGATGAAACTCTCTGATTTGCAAGAAATTGCCAAAGTAGCTAATATTCAAAAATTCAAAACTTTAAAAAAAGACGAATTAATTACTCAAATATTAGATTTACAAAATTCATCTGAAGCCCCGACTAAAGTTTCTAAACCAGTTAAAAAAACTACTCCTGTATCTAAAGTTATTTCAGAAACAGTTGAGGAAACAAATGCACATGAAACTTCAGAAAATGAAACAAAAACACAACGTGCACGAATAAAAAAAGTTGTAGCAAAGCCATCAAATAGAGAGAAAGAAGCCGCTTCTTTTGATTTAGATGCGGAAAAAAAATCGGAATCATACAGTCAACAACCCAAAGAGTCAGTTGAAATTAATTCAGAAAATACCTCTGAAGAAGTAAAATCTGAAACTACAGAGCAAGAAAAATCAAATCCAAACCCAAATTTCAAGAAAAACAACAATCCGAAGTTTGCGAAAAATAACGGAAATAAAAATTTTAGAGAATCGGATTTTGAATTTGATGGAATTATTGAAAGTGAAGGCGTTTTAGAAATGATGCCAGATGGGTATGGTTTCTTACGTTCTTCGGATTATAATTATTTAGCTTCTCCAGATGATATTTATTTATCACAATCGCAGGTGCGTTTATTTGGATTAAAAACAGGAGATACTGTAAAAGGCGTGGTTCGACCTCCGAAAGAAGGAGAAAAATTCTTTCCTTTGGTTCGCGTTTTGAAAATAAACGGACACGATCCTCAAGTCATTCGTGACCGAGTTTCATTCGAGCATTTAACACCACTTTTTCCTGAAGAACGATTTAATTTATCAGGAAAAAACACTTCTATATCTACACGTATTATTGACATGTTTTCGCCAATTGGTAAAGGACAACGTGCCATGATTGTAGCGCAACCAAAAACAGGTAAAACCATGTTATTAAAGGATATTGCTAATTCTATAGCAGCGAATCATCCTGAAGTATATTTAATTGTTTTATTAATTGACGAACGACCAGAAGAAGTTACAGATATGCAACGTAGTGTGCGAGCTGAAGTAATTGCTTCTACTTTTGATGAACCAGCAGACCGTCATGTGAAAGTGGCAAACATTGTTTTAGAAAAAGCAAAACGTTTGGTAGAATGTGGACACGATGTAGTAATTTTATTAGATTCGATTACACGTTTAGCTAGAGCATATAATACTTGTCAACCTGCATCTGGTAAAGTTTTGAGTGGAGGGGTAGATGCAAATGCGTTACAAAAACCTAAACGTTTCTTTGGAGCGGCTCGTAATATTGAAAATGGTGGGTCGTTGAGTATTATCGCTACCGCATTAACTGAAACGGGTTCTAAAATGGACGAAGTAATTTTCGAGGAATTTAAAGGAACGGGTAACATGGAATTACAATTAGACAGAAAAATATCTAACAAACGTATTTTCCCTGCTATCGATTTGGTTTCATCAAGTACGCGTCGTGACGACTTATTACTAGATAAGTCAACGTTACAACATATGTGGATTTTACGTAAATACTTATCAGATATGAATCCAGTAGAAGCCATGGAATTTATAGAATCTCGAATCAAACGAACTAAAAACAATGAAGAGTTTTTAATTTCTATGAATGATTAATTTTTCTTTTTAATGCACTAAAATATATAAAAATCCAAACATACTATTAAAGTTTTGTTTGGATTTTTTATTTTTTAAAACCAGTTGGTCGGATTTACATTATTTTAGTTTCTCAAATTTTTTTTCTTTTAATATATGTGAAGCCGTTTGATAAATGGCAATGGTTTCTTTTTTCAGTTTCACATTTATTTTTATTTTTGGTTTTTCTTCATAAAAAATACTGTATTTAGAACCTAATGCCGGATTTTTTTGTTGAATTAAATCAAATTGTTTTATTTTTTTTATAGGTGAAATAATGGTTAAAACATTCTCTTTAATATATCCTAAATCTTGATAAGTCGCAATAAATGCTCGGGGTATGTAATTTTTTCTCAGAACATTTTGACCAAAAAATTTAGAAGTGTAATTGAAATTTAAAATACCTAAAACGGTTGGCATAATATCTATTTGCGAAACTGTTTTAGTATATTTTTGAGGTTGAATGAATCCAGGGGCATAAATAAATGCAGGTATACGATATTTATCCATTGGCAATTCGGTTTTACCTGAGCTTGATGCGCAATGGTCAGCAACTATAACAAAAACTGTATTTTTAAACCAAGCCTGTTTTTTCGCCATATCAAAAAATTGTTTTAAAGCATAATCGGTATACATTACACCACCTTCTCTTGATTTTGCAGTACCAGCAATGCTAACCTTTCCCTCTGGATATGTAAAAGGTCGGTGATTACTTACTGTCATCCAATGATTAAAGAAAGGTTTTCCTGTTTTAGCTTCATCATTCATTACTTGAATGGCTTTTTTTGCCATATCTTCATCACAAACGCCCCATATATTTGAAAACGAAATTTCATTTGGTTTCAAGCTGGATTTATCCACAATATCATATCCGTTTCCTCCAAAAAAGTCTTGCATGTTATCAAAATAAGCATCGCCACCGTATAAAAATTTTGTAGTGTATCCTTTTGATTGAAATATACTTCCTGTAGTAAATTTGTTTTTATTATCTTTTCGTTTTATTACACTTTCACCAGGAGTAGGTGGCACACAAAGTGTTATGGCTTCTAAACCTCTAACGGTTCTGTTTCCAGTAGCATATAAATTGGTGAAAAACAAACTCTCTTCGGCTAATTGGTCTAAGAACGGTGTTATTTTACTTTGATTACCATAGTGTTTCATAAATTCTTCACTTAAGCTTTCTACGGTTATTAATACTACATTTTTCTTAATTTCTGCTTCTTCGGAAGTAATTGAATTATTATTATTGTAATAATTGACATTAACTATTGAGTCAAATTTTGCCAATTCATTTTCTGGTAGCGTTTCGTAAAATTCAAAATAATCTAATTCGCTATTCGTAAATGCTTTATAGAATTTTTGAAGTCCATTACTTTGTAGTTCATTTGCAAATACATTCGAGCTATTTTGTTGAGATGTGATAGTAGGAAGAATAAGCAAAGCACTAACAAGCAATAGTAATTGCACTCCAATAATTTTTAATTTATTTGAAAAATTAGGTAAATCCTCTAAATACGATTTTGATTTTTTTATAATTAAATAAGTAGCTGCAAACGATAAAATTCCTACTGATGCAAAAAGCGGCACCACTGGATAAGATTCCATAATGTTTCCGATAACCGCATTGGTGTACACTAAATAATCTACAGCGATAAAGTTATATCTTACACCAAATTCATTCCAAAAGAAAAATTCGCTAACTGCATTTTGTATGATTAATAAAACAAATAAGAAAATGGTTAAAGAAAATAAGGCAAAACGAATTTGTTTTCTATATTTTTCAATAAACAATAAGGCGGCAAAAAATATAGTTTTTAAACTTACAAAAGCAATTCCTATTTCTGGCAAAACACCACCATATTCACTTAAAATACTTTTGCCAGAGAGGATGTAAAGTAAAATTGTCACAAATACACCTAAAATAATATATCCGTAAGGTTTCTTAAATTTAGAATTGGATAAAAACA
>JBIPOM010000189.1:0-3977 GCA_044379175.1 Flavobacterium sp.
ATACGAGGTAGAAAAACCAGCAATTTTTTGCAATGCATTTTTACATTCATTAATCGATGAAATAAATCCAAATTGGTCGTCATTTGCACTTGAAACTAATTTACTTAGCGTTTCTGTAATTAATTCAGAATTATTTAAACTCAGTAATTCGCCTTCTAATTCTGATTGTTCCTCCGGTTTTAAATTTACTTGTTCTAATTCATTTAACAAGTGTAAATTGTATTCTTGAGCTGTAAAAAGCATATTTTTATCAGCAATTGCCTGTTCTAATTCTATAGTTTTTAATTTGAAATCGGATAATATATTAGCATATTCATTTAGATTTTGGGCATTCGAACCCATCGCATCTAAAATAGAAATCTGATAATTTTGCTGTTCCAATTCACGTGTTTGATGCTGCGAATGAATATCAATTAAATTTTCTGCTAAAAGTTGTAATTCGGATAAGTTAACAGGTGTATCATTAATAAATGCTCTAGATTTTCCCGAAGGTAATATTTCACGACGAATTATAGTTGTTTCTTCATAATCCAAATCATTTGCTTCAAAAAGTGGTTTCAAATTATATTTTGAGATTTCGAAACTGGCTTCAACAACACATTTTTTATCTTTATCTTTAAGTGATGTTAAATCAGCACGATTTCCCATAATTAAACCTAAAGCACCTAATAATATTGACTTTCCCGCTCCAGTTTCACCAGTTATGGTAGCAAACTGATTGGAAAAAGTAATATTTAGTTGCTCTATTAAAGCATAATTATGAACAGATAAAGTGACAAGCATACTATCTAATTTTATTCCAATTGGAACTATTTAATGGCGATATAATAGATAAATTTTCTCTTATTTTAGCAGTATCAATAATAGGACCTCCACTAAAAACAGAAACTATTTCATCTGTTTTAGTATCAAAGAAAGTTCGGGTTAATAGTGAATTTGGTCTAACTTTATGTAAATAAAGTAACGATTCAATAGCTTTTGCAATCCCTAGCTTACCAATCTTTAAATCATCGACCATTTTGTCTAATCCGTTAATATGGTATTGGTACATAGCTTCCCGATATGGGTCAAAAGTATTTGACACTAAATCTGAAATTAAATTAAATCTGTTGGGTTTATTTCCCGCTTGAACCCAACCAGAAAAACCGCTGGACTGAGCCACATTAGTAATATTTAATGCTGTTTTCAAATATTCGGTTCCACCTTTATCTGAAAAAGTATCTGCATCTAATGCTATGATAATATTAGCATAAAAAGAAA
Source organism: Flavobacterium sp. (assembly GCA_044379175.1). Lineage (GTDB taxonomy): Bacteria > Bacteroidota > Bacteroidia > Flavobacteriales > Flavobacteriaceae > Flavobacterium. Next base: position 1,261 of record JBIPOM010000189.1, read on the forward strand.
GAACTGAAACTAAATTTGAAGTAAATGCATTTTGATCATAATTCAAATTTTCAAATTCAATATATTTAAAATTAACATCCTTATCATTAAAATTTAAAATTGGTGTAGTATATGTTGAATTATATACTGGACGGCTTGCATTTATTTGAAGGGAAACTTCAAAATTATTACTATCAAATTTACTTACTAAAAAGAAAAATGAACAATTGATTTTATTATTCTGTTTGGTTTCTTTTTCAGTAAATTTAGTATTATTTAAAAAATCAAAGGTTTGCTTTTCTAAATTAGTAAATATTTGAGTATTAACATTAGTGACTTGATCTGTATTAATAGAAACAACGGCTTTCAATTCTTGCGAATTAGCATAAAAAGCACTTAAAAAAAGGAGTAAAAATTTAATTCGCATATTTTTTCACAATTAGGTTAACAATATCTTTAGCAACTACTTCCTTAGGTTTTAATTGGTTTTCAAATATATTGTAATCCTTATCAATAAAAGTTACTTTATTAGTTGATTTCCCAAAGCCAGCACCATCGTCATTCAAAGAATTTAAAACAATTAAATCTAAATTCTTTTTTTGGATTTTACTTTTGGCATTTTCAATTTCATTTTCTGTTTCTAAAGCAAATCCAATTAAAAACTGATTCTTTTTAATTTTCCCTAAAGATACTAAAATATCTTGATTTTTTTCCAACTCTAAGGTAAACGTAGCATCCGACTTTTTCATTTTCTGAGAGGCAACATACTTAGGTTTGTAATCGGCAACAGCTGCTGCTGCAATGACAACATCTACAAAATCAAAATATTGATGACAAGCAGAAAACATTTCATCAGCAGATTGCACACGTACTACAGTAATCAAACTGTGATGCAGTTGCAAATGTGTAGGTCCTGAAACTAAAATTACTTCAGCACCTAAATTAGCTGCTGCTTCTGCAATATCATATCCCATTTTTCCAGTGGAATGATTTCCTATAAACCTTACAGGATCAATTGCTTCATATGTTGGTCCAGCAGTTACTAAAACTTTTTTACCTTTTAATGATAATTTGCTTTCAATATCTTTTTCAATAAAATGAAGTATATTCTCTGGTTCAGCCATTCTTCCTTCACCACTTAATCCACTAGCTAATTCACCGCTTTCAGCAGGAATTATTGTATTTCCAAAACCTTTTAATGTCTCAAAATTTAATTTAGTTGTGGGATGAATATACATGTCTAAATCCATTGCTGGAGCAAAATAAACAGGACATTTCGCAGATAAATAAGTAGCCAAAAGCAGGTTATCACAGGCTCCAGTTGCCATTTTAGAAATTGTATTAGCCGTGGCTGGAGCAATAAGCATAACATTAGCCCAAAGGGCTAATTCAACATGATTGTTCCAGGTAGCATTTACATCATTTTCATCATAAAAAGAGCTATAAACTGGATTTTTTGACAAGGTTGATAACGTTAAGGGTGTGACAAAACCAACAGAAGCAGGTGTCATGACAACTTGTACATGAGCACCTGCTTTTATAAGTAATCTAACTAATGAGGCTGTTTTATAAGCTGCAATTCCGCCAGAAATACCTAGCAAAACATTTTTACCCTTTAAAACAGACATTATCTAAAGTTTAAATTATTTAGTATCTCTATGATAAATTTTATCATCTAACCATTCCTGAACTGCTAAAGCATGTGGCTTAGGTAGTTTTTCATAATATTTAGAAACTTCAATTTGTTCTTTATTTTCAAAAACCTCTTCTAAACTATCATTATAAGTAGCAAATTCATCGAGCTTATCTAATAATTCCTTTTTTATTTCAGAATTTATTTGATTTGCTCTTCTAGCTATTATAGTAATTGCCTCATATACATTTCCAGTTGGTTCTTCAATTACACTTTTATTATAAGTTATAGTGTTTACTGGAGCATTTGTTTTCTTTAAATCCATAATAATGATTAATTTGTATATTGTTTCAATTCTTTTTCTACGGTTTCAAGCATGTTATTTGATTTATCTAAATACTTGGTATCTGCTTTAAATTTAATTAAATTTTGGTAAAATAATTTGGCTGAAATTAATCTCTCTTGTTTCTTAGAAGGCACACTATTTGTAGCAAGTTTGAACATAGCGTCGAACTTAAAAAACAAAGCGTCTTCTTTATATTTAGAACCTGGAAAATTAAATACAAAATTGTCTAATGCAACAATAGCTGCATTATAATCTCTGGTGAATTCACCAATAGTATTGTACTGCTTGGCTATTTCAAAAGCTTTTAACTCTAATTTATCTGACAATTCTTTAACAATTTCGTTAGCTCTAGGTAAAAAAGAAGAATTTGGATATTTATTTGCAAAAATTTGAATTTTGCTTAGCGCTTTATCTGTATCTACTTGGTCTAAACTATAGATTGGCGAAACTTTAGAATAACACTCTGCACCCAGAAATGCCGCTTCTTCTGATAAAGGACTTTTAGGGTAACTACTAGAAAAACTTTCAAACTGATAAGCTGCTGAAATATACTGTCTGGTATTATATAGGGCTTTGGCGTAATTATAATAAGCGGCTTCTCCTTGTGGTTTTCCTCTTAAAACAGTTGCAAACTGTTCAAACAATCTTATAGCTTTTCCGTACTTTTTCTTTTCAATTTGCTCGGTAAATACTTTTGTTTTCAATTCTACATCATCAGACTTTAGCGCCTTTTGAAATGGGCTACAAGCTGTGAATGTG
>JBIPOM010000047.1:0-14555 GCA_044379175.1 Flavobacterium sp.
AATGACTTTGGCTTATATGATATGGCTGGAAATGTTGCAGAATGGGTACAAGATGTTTACAGACCTATTATAGATGATGAAGCTAATGATTTTAATTACTTTAGAGGAAACGTATATACTAAAAACAAAATTGGTGACGACGGTACAGTAGAAATGGTAACAAGCGAAAATATCAAGTATGACACACTAAGTACTGGTAAAGTAATTGCAAGAAATTTCCCTGGATCTATAGCACAAGTACCAGTAGATGAAAACGAAACGTATTTAAGACAAAATTTCTCAACTTCAGACAACAGAAATTATAGAGATGGGGATAAACAATCTACAAAATACTTTGATTTTGGTGCAAATGAAGAAGAAGCTACCAAAAAAGAAGACCCGAACCAAAGAATGTACAAATCTCCTATACACAAAATTTCAGCAGACAGCGCTGGAAATCAATTAAAACAATATGATAAATCTGACAACAGAACTACTTTAGTTGATGACAATGTGAGAGTTTACAAAGGTGGTTCGTGGAGAGACAGAGCTTATTGGTTAGACCCAGCATCTAGAAGATTTTTTCCTCAAGATATGGCTACAGACTATATTGGATTTAGATGTGCAATGTCTAAAGTTGGACCAAAATCTAACAAGAAAACTCCTAGAGGAAACGTTAGAAAATAATATTTCTCAAATAATACATAAAAGCCCTTTATTTTAAAGGGCTTTTTTTTTATTTTAGCAGTATGGAAATAAAAACAATTTACAACTACTTTTTGCAATCAAGTGGTATTGCAACTGATAATAGAAAAATAAATGCAAACAATATGTTTATTTCACTAAAAGGAGAGAACTTTAACGGAAATAAATATGCTTTAAGTGCTTTAGAAAACGGTGCTAAATTTGCAATTGTAGATGAAGAAGAATACAAAATTGACGAACGATTTATTTTAGTTGAAAATGCATTAGTAGCATTACAACAATTAGCTAATTACCACCGAAATCAACTTAAAATAAGCATAATTGGATTAACAGGAAGTAATGGTAAAACTACTACTAAAGAACTAATCCATGCTATACTTTCTCAAAAATATAACACCAAAGCTACAGTTGGAAATTTAAACAATCATATTGGCGTTCCTTTAACTTTACTTTCTTTTGATGCAACTACTGAAATAGGTATTGTAGAAATGGGTGCTAATCATCAAAAAGAAATTGAAATGCTTTGTGGTATTTGCCAACCCGATTTTGGATACATTACCAATTTTGGAAAAGCACATTTGGAAGGTTTTGGTGGAACTGAAGGCGTGATTAAAGGTAAAAGTGAATTATACGATTTTCTTTCGATAAACCACAAAACCGTTTTTGTAAATACAGATGATGTCATTCAGAATGAAAAAACAAAAAATAATAATCGAATTACTTTTGGACTAAATCAACCTGAAAATTTTGTTTCCATTACAAAAATAGAAACCAATCCAATGGTAAGAATTGAATTTGAAAAAACGGCTATTCAATCACACTTAATAGGCTTGTATAATGCTAATAATATTAATGTAGCGATAACTATAGGAAAATATTTTGGCGTTTCAAACGAACAAATAAAATTCGGAATAGAAAATTATATTCCAAATAATAATCGTTCCCAATTATTAGAAAAAAATTCAAATAAAATAATTTTAGATGCTTACAATGCCAATCCGAGTAGTATGCAAGCGGCGTTAACCAATTTCTTTCAATTAGAAGAAAAAAATAAAGTTGCCATTTTAGGAGATATGTTTGAATTAGGTATTGAAAGTTCTTATGAACATAAAAAACTAATTGAATTTTGTTTGAATCAAGAAAATTCTATCTTTTATTTTATTGGACAAGATTTTTTTAATCAAAAAAACTCAAATTCAAACATGCTCTTTTTCGATACATTTGAATCGTTTAAAGTAGCTTTTACTAATCGAAAAACAGAAAGTAGCTTCCTACTAATAAAAGGCTCCCGCGGTATGAGTTTAGAAAGAACATTAGATCTACTATAATTAATAAGGCAACCAATGGTTGCCTTTTAATTATAACTATATTTGAATATTACGAAACCAAACCTCTTGAAATTACAATTCTTTGAATCTCTGAAGTTCCTTCATAAATTTGGGTTATTTTAGAATCACGCATCATTCTTTCTACATGATACTCACTTACATAACCATTACCACCATGAATTTGAACGGCTTCGTTGGCAACTTCTAGTGCAATTTCAGAAGCATACAATTTAGCCATCGCGCCTGAATGTGCAATATCTTGACCTAGGTCTTTTTCAGTTGCTGCTTTATGAATTAACAATCTTGCACAAGTAATTTTAACATGCATATCAGCTAATTTAAAAGCTATTGCTTGATGTTGAAAAATAGGTTTTTTAAACGCTACACGCTCTTGAGAATACTTCAATGCTAATTCATAAGCTCCTTGAGCAATACCTAATGCTTGAGAAGCAATTCCAATTCTTCCACCATTTAAAGTAGACATAGCAAAGGCAAAACCAAAACCGTCTTCACCAATTCTATTTTCTTTAGGCACTTTAACATCGTTAAATAATAAGGTATGTGTATCTGAACCACGAATTCCCATTTTCTTTTCTTTCGGACCCACTTCAAAACCAGGCATTCCTTTTTCTACAATTAAAACATTAATTCCTTTATGCCCTTTTGAAACGTCTGTTTGAGCAATCACTAAATAAGTAGAAGCCGTTCCACCATTTGTAATCCAATTTTTGGTACCATTTAATAAATAATGATCACCCATATCAATTGCTGTAGTTTTTTGTGAAGTCGCATCGGAACCTGCTTCTGGCTCAGACAAACAAAAAGCACCAATCACTTCACCTTTAGCTAATGGAGTTAAATATTTTATTTTTTGCTCTTCCGAACCGTATTTTTCTAAACCCGCACAAACTAACGAATTATTTACAGACATAATCACCGCAGCTGATGCGTCTATTTTAGCAATTTCTTCCATGGCTAACACATAAGAAACACTATCTAAACCAGCACCGCCATATTTTGGGTCTACCATCATTCCCATAAATCCAAGTTCAGCCATTTTTTTAACTTGCTCGGTTGGAAATTTCGAATGTTCATCTCGTTCAATAACTCCAGGTAATAACTCAGTAACAGCAAAATCTTTAGCTGCTTGTTGAATCATTAATTGCTCTTCGTTTAATTTAAAATCCATTATTTTACTATAGGTTAATTGAATAAATCATAAAAATATGCAACAAATGTATGAATATTATATGAAATTTTCAATCAGAAATTGTATTTTTAACCCATGTTTAAGCAGAACTATAACGTTATCGGAGCAATGTCAGGAACTTCATTAGATGGAGTTGATTTGGCGCATATAATTTTTGAAATAAATAATAACAAATGGACGTATAAATTATACGAATGTGAAACTATTCCTTATTCAAATGAAACTATTTCGGAACTAAAAAACGGTATAAATTACAGTGAAAAACAACTTTTTACTTTAAACAAAAATTACACAGAATTACTTGGAAAATGTATTTCTAATTTCATTAAAAAAAATAAAATTTCAAATCTTGATGCGGTTTGTTCGCACGGACATACTATCTTGCATCAGCCTGAAAATGGTTTTACACTACAAATTGGAAATTTACCCGAAATCGCAAAAATAACAAATCAAAAAGTAGTTTGCGATTTTAGAGTACAAGATGTACTTTTTGGTGGTCAAGGTGCGCCTTTAGTACCAATTGGCGATAAAATTTTATTTAATGAATTCGAATATTGTTTAAACTTAGGTGGCTTTTCAAATATATCATATGAAGAAAACAATATGCGAATTGCATTTGATATTTCACCTGTGAATACTGTTTTGAATTTTTATGCAACTACTTTGGGACTCGAATATGATGATAAAGGTAAAATTTCAGAATCTGGAGATTTGAATTTAGACCTATTTAATACATTAAACCATTTAGATTTTTACCAAAAAGTCTATCCAAAATCTTTAGGTTTTGAATTTGTAAAAGAAACCGTTTTACCCATTTTGGAAAGCTATTCTATTTCTACCGAAGACAAAATGCGAACATTTACTGAGCATATTGCCTTTCAAATTGGAAAAATATTACAATCAAAAAACGGCAAATTATTAATTACAGGTGGAGGTGTATACAATGATTTTTTAATTGAAAGAATAAAAAACTATTTACCAACAATTGAGGTAATAATTCCTGATGAAAAAACCATACAATATAAAGAAGCTTTAATTTTTGCTTTACTTGGTGTGTTAAAATTACGAAATGAAATCAATGTATTATCAAGCGTAACTGGTGCTAAACAAAATCACTGCTCAGGAGAAGTATTTTAACTAAATTATTTTTCGCAATCATTTTTTAAAATTACATTTGCAAAATAAACCAAACCTTAATATTAAAGCATGAAAGATTTACTACATAAATTTGAAAATAAAGAACCCGAAATAGTATTTAATTGGAAAGATCCTGAAACGGAAGCCGAAGGATGGACAGTAATTAATTCGCTAAGAGGTGGTGCTGCGGGTGGCGGAACTCGAATGAGAAAAGGATTAGATCAAAACGAAGTACTTTCTTTGGCTAAAACTATGGAAGTCAAATTTTCAGTTTCAGGCCCAGCCATTGGTGGAGCTAAATCTGGAATTAATTTCGATCCAGCAGATCCTCGAAAAAAAGGCGTTTTAGAACGTTGGTACAAAGCGGTTTCTCCTTTATTGAAAAATTATTATGGTACGGGTGGTGATTTAAATGTAGATGAAATTCACGAAGTAATTCCAATGACAGAAGAATGTGGTATTTGGCACCCACAAGAAGGCGTATTTAATGGCCATTTTAAACCAAGCGAAGCAGATAAAATCAATAGAATTGGACAATTACGCCAAGGTGTAATCAAGGTAATTGAAAATGGAGAATTTACTCCAGATTTATCAAAAAAATATACTGTTGCCGATATGATTACAGGTTATGGTGTTGCCGAAGCTGTGAAGCATTTTTACGAAATTTATGGCGGAAGTGTCGTGGGTAAAAAAGCCATTGTGCAAGGTTTTGGAAATGTTGGTTCTGCTGCTGCTTTTTATTTAGCAAAAATGGGTGCAAAAGTAGTTGGAATTATTGATAGAGATGGTGGTGTACTAAACGAAAACGGATTTACATTTGAAGAAATTACAGAATTATTCAGAAATAAAGATGGTAACAAATTGGTTTCTGACCTGATGATTCCTTTTGCTGAAATCAATGATAAAATTTGGAAAATGGGTGCACATATTTTTGCTCCATGTGCCGCTTCAAGAATTGTTTCTAAAGACAATGTAGAAAATATGATTGCCAAAGGTTTAGAAGTGATTTCATGTGGTGCGAATGTTCCTTTTGCAGATAAGGAAATTTTCTATGGTCCAATTATGGAAGAAACAGACCATAAAGTAAGTTTAATTCCAGATTTCATTTCAAATTGTGGAATGGCAAGAGTTTTTGCTTACTTCATGGAGAAAAAAGTACAAATGACGGATGAAGCTATTTTTAATGATGCTTCTGAAATTATAGGAAAAGCCATTCAAAAAACATTTGATGTAAATGCTAGCAAGACAAATATCAGTGCAAGAGCTTATGAAATTGCTTTAAAACAATTGGTATAAAATTAAAACAAATTAACTATTAAAAACTAGGTTTAAACTATTTTGAACCTAGTTTTTTTTGTTTCAACAATTTTTATTACTTTTAATCGTTATTACAAAAAATCAAAAATGAGATCAATTATAAATTTATTTAAAACACTATATGAGCACGGCTATTTTACCTTGCTATTACTGCTTTTTTTAATTGGTTCAATTTGGTTGTTAATTCATTTTCTAAATAAATCAACTCTTTCTGATTCAAATAAATCAATTGTAATCACCACACATTCTGTAGTTTGCATTGTACTTTTACTTTTATTTGTACGATTTTGGCCTCCTTATGGAAAAACCGAAATGTTGATAGCGCAAGGCGGTGGCGGTGGCGGAGTTACCCTAAACTATGGGGATACCGATTTTGGAAAAGGTGATGATTATTTAAATGAAACCTTAGAAGTGAATATGAAAGATGTGGCTTCAGAACCAGAAGAATCTACTCCTGAAGACATCTTAACTCAAGAAAATGTAGGTGCAGATGTACCTACTCCTCCAAAATCAAAAAATAAACCTAAAGATAAAAAGCCTTCCGAAACAAAACCAGTAGAGACACCAAAAACGCCTGTAAAAAAACCTAACAGCGCTTTGAGCAATATGATAAAAGGTAAAAATAAAGGTGGTGATGGAAATAGTACTACAAATGGAAATCAAGGTTCGGCTAACGGGAATTCCAATTCGAACGGATATTATGGAAGTGGCGGTTCAGGGGGTGGAACAGGCGGCGGAAATGGAACAGGAAACGGCACGGGAACTGGAGCAGGAACTGGTTCTGGCTCAGGTGGCGGAAATGGAAGTGGTGGAGCAGGTGGTGCCAATTATAGTTTAGCTGGAAGAAGAAATATTAATAAACCCGCAGTTGATAACGAATGTAATTCTTTCGGAAAAGTAGTAATTGAGGTTACAGTAGATAAAGCTGGTAATACTATTGGAGTATCAAATGGTAGAGGTACAACAGGAGATGCTTGCTTAATTGCATTAGCTAAAAACTTTGCTCGAAAAACAAAATGGTCAGCAAGTGATTCAGCTGCTGAGAAACAAGTGGGAACAATTACTTATAATTTTACGAATTAGTTGCTTGTATAAAATTTCTGTCTAAATGAGTTATTTGTAATAATTTACTAAATCGAAAAAAAATGAAAATTAAATTTAATTTGATTACCGCATTAATCTTGTTTTTGAATTTAAATTGTATTGCTCAAACTAAATATTACAATATAAATGGAGGAGTTACAACTAATGAAGAGGGTTATAATGATGTGAAAAAGAAATTGAAAAAAAATGGTAAAGTCGAAGAATTTCACTTAAAGACAATTGTTAAAAATGATTCTGTAATAAACTATATAAATTTAGGGAATTTAATAACAACTCCAGATGGCTTTGACCCATGGAGAGAAACGAAAAAGAATATTGGAAATAAATTTCAAATTGATAAGTTTGAAGATAGCGATTCTAAAAATTTTAAAAAGGATTATTTTAACGGAAAACCAACTGTAATAAATTTTTGGTTTACCAGATGCCCTCCTTGTATTAGCGAAATTCCAACTCTTAATAATTTAAAAGAAAAGTTTGGAGACAATGTGAATTTCATAAGTATTACGTTTGAGAATCAAAACTCTGTTGATGAATTTCTTAAAAAGCACGAATTCAACTTTACACATATACCTAATTCTAAAAACCAAATTGAAGAATTAAAAATTTCAGGTTATCCAACAACTTTTATATTAGACAAGAATGGTATTATTAAAATTGTAACACCTGAAATAAATGAATATAATCGAGAGGAAATAGAAACAATATTAAATATACTGCAATAATAAGCCAACTAGGGAAAGTGAAATTTCACCACTAAACTTATCGATTCGTTTGGCTTTTCATTTTTCTATCTGTTTTGGGACGACACAATGTATGAAGCTCCAAAATTAGACATTTCTTGTAGCTACAAAACATAAGCAATTCTCAAATAAACCTTCTAAACTTTTAAACTTTTAAACATAAACAATTATATTTGCATCACTATAAAAAACAAAACAGATGCAACATATAATTGACCGTTTTATAGGATACGTTACTGTAGATACAGAATCGGATCCAGAATCAAACACTACACCAAGTACAGCTAAACAATGGGATTTAGCCCATAAATTAGTCGAAGAATTAAAGCAAATAGGTTTATCAGACGTTTCAATTGACGACAAATCTTATGTAATGGCAACTTTACCAAGTAATTTAGATTATGAAGTACCTACTATTGGTTTTGTTTCGCATTTTGACACTACACCTGATTTTACTGGAAAAGATGTAAAACCACAAATTATAAGAAATTATGACGGTGGCGATATTATCTTAAATAAAGAAAAAAACATCATCCTATCTCCTTCTTACTTTAAAGATTTGTTATTATATAAGGGTCAAACTTTAATTACTACTGATGGCACTACGCTGCTTGGCGCAGATGATAAAGCAGGAATTACCGAAATTATGACTGCAATGGAATATTTAGTGCAACACCCAGAAATTAAACACGGAACTTTAAAAGTATGTTTTACACCCGATGAAGAAATTGGTCGTGGTGCAGACCACTTTGATGTAGAAAAATTTGGTGCAGATTGGGCATATACTATGGACGGAAGTCAAATTGGCGAATTAGAATATGAGAATTTTAATGCGGCTGGAGTAAAAATTACTTTCAAAGGAAAAAGTGTACATCCTGGATATGCTAAAGGAAAGATGATAAATTCTATGCTTTTAGCGAATAAATTTATTGCAAAATTACCAAAAGAGGAAACGCCTGAAACCACAAAAAATTATGAAGGTTTTTATCATGTTTCCAATATTCAAGGTAGTATTGAAGAAACTTTAGTACAATTAATAATTAGAGATCATAATCGAAAGAAATTTGAAAAACGAAAGGTGTATGTTGAAGAAGTAGTCTCAAAAATCAACAAAAAATACAAAAAACAATTTGGTGAAGATATTGCCGTTTTAGAAATAAAAGACCAATATTATAATATGCGTGAAAAGGTAGAACCTGTAATGCACATCGTAAAACTTGCCGAACAAGCTATGAAAGAATTAAACATCAAACCATTAATTAAGCCAATTCGTGGTGGAACTGATGGTTCACGTTTATCATTTATGGGCTTACCTTGTCCGAATATTTTTGCTGGTGGTCATAATTTTCATGGTAAATATGAATATGTTCCTGTTGAAAGTATGCAAAAAGCGGTTGAAGTAATTGTTAAAATTGCCGAATTAAACGCGATTCAGAACAAAAAATAAATTCCAAATCCCAAAATTGGATTTAGCAAAATAAAAATTCCAAATTCCACTTCTTTTCAGTTTGGAATTTGGAATTTATTTTTTTGGATTATGGAATTTGAAATTTACTTTTTTTCGTTCAATTTTAAACTCATTTCAGCAGAAATAGAACTTTTTTCAATTTTTAATTTACCAGACATGGTTTCCATAACAATTGTTGTTTCGGCTATTTCAGAAACTTTACCATGAATTCCGGCAATTGTAATAATTTTATCGCCTGTTTTTAAATTGGTTAAGAATTGTTTCTCTAATTTAATTTTTTTGTTTTTTGGCATAATGATTAAGAAATAAAATACTGCAATCATTAGCACTAACTGTGCAATTAACATTGGATTCATATCGTTTTTATTTAGATTTAATACTTGCTTTTATACTAATTGTTTCAACAATTTTTGCTGTGTTACAGGTAACCATTATTGATTTTGTCACTTCACCAGATTTTCCGTTTGAATCAAATTTAACATGAATTGGTGCGGATTCTCCTGGTTCGATCGCTTCTTTAGTAACTTCTGGAACCGTACAACCACAAGACCCATGAGCTTCTACTATAAATAAATCGTTATCGCCAATATTTTTTATAATAAATGAAGTAGAAACTATTTCACCTTGTTTAATTTCACCAAAATTATGAACTTCTTTATCAAATGCTACTTTCGTTTTTGGTGCTTTTGCATTTTCTTGTAAACTACGTGTAATATCTTGCTCAGTAGACACTTCTTTTTTACAAGAACAAGTAATAAGCAATAAAACTACTACAAAAATTTTAATCGTGTTTCTCATATTATATTTTTTATAACAATCCGCGACCTGCTTTTTTAATCTTGTCATCGGCTTGAAAATCTTTTACTAAATTATCTAAAATTCCGTTGATAAATATACTACTTTTTGGTGTAGAATATTCTTTGGCAATTTCTAAATATTCATTTAAGGTAACTTTTACTGGAATTGAAGGAAATTTTAACAATTCGCAAATGGCCATTTTAAGAATAATAGTGTCCAATTCTGCAATACGCTCTTTGTCCCAATTTGGGGTTTTATTTTCAAATGCCGCTGCAAATTCTAATTCATTTAAAACTGTTTTTCTAAATAAATTTCTAACAAATTCTTTATCATCTAAATCTTTAAAAACAACTGGTAATTCTAAAGAATCATCTAAACTTTTAATCGCCTTTATTTGTTTAGAAAGTAAAGTGTTAATTACTGGAATATCATCAACCCATGTAATTTTATAATCTTCTAAATAGTCGTATAATTTTTCGTTTGGAGCAATAATCTCATTAAAAACATCATATATAAAGAAAATATCTTTCTTAAATTCTGATGTTTCAACTGCCATATATCTTTTGTATAAATCGGAAGACTTTATCGCTTCTAAAAGAAAGATTATACAATCGTCATTACGTTTCCAATTGTCAATTTTTCTTTCTTCCAATTTATCGTAAAAAGCTGTATGATTATCTAAAATCTTGAAAAAGCTATTATTTACAAATTTAAAGTTAGGATTTTGTTCTTCTTTTGTAGCCAAATGTTTTTTTGATGCAAGTTCTAAATATGCTTTTTCTTTGAGTTGTAATTCATTGAAAATGGAAAGCATTACTAAATATAAATCTTGAGAATTTTCAATACTTTGCAATAAAAATTTTTCTTCTTTATCTAACGAATCCGATTCGTGTCTATGCATGGCATAGATGGTTTGCATCACTTTTACTCTAAAATGTCTTCTGTTAAGCATGGCTAAGAACTTTAAAAAATTATCCCGAAATAATTATTGTTTTATTCCGGGACAAATTTACAATTTTTTATTTTAAAGAATTATTTGTTTTGTAATTCTTTTTTTCTGTCATCAATTCTTTTTTGAGCAATATTTAATGCGGCTTGATGAGTTGTGATATTTTGAATATCTGATAAGGTAAAGATATCCATTGCAGTATGATAAATATTTTCTGTTTTTTCCATAACTTGAGCAGATGTTAAATTTGCCAGTTCAGAATAAACATTAATAACACCACCTGCATTAATTAAGAAATCAGGAGCATATAAAATTCCTTTTTCTTTTAATAATTTTCCATGAATTACTTCATTTGCAAGTTGGTTGTTAGCCGCACCAGCAATTACTTTTGCTTGAATTTTACTAATGGTATCATCATTTATTGTGGCACCTAAAGCACATGGCGCATAAATATCGACATCTAAACTATATAAATCGTTTCCATTAAAAATTTTAGCTCCGTATTTTGAACCCACTTCATGTAATCTATTTTCATTAATATCAGAAATAGTTACAACAGCTCCTTCATTTGTTAAATGTTGTACTAAAACTTCTCCAACATGTCCAATTCCTTGTACTAAAACTCTTTTTCCAGCTAATGAATCTACACCAAATTTATGTTTTGCTGCTGCTTTCATCCCCATAAAAACGCCATAAGCTGTAATTGGAGATGGATTTCCCGAACCGCCTTTACTTTCAGAAATTCCGGTAACGTAAGGTGTTACTTCTCTAACTGTATCCATATCTTTTGTTTCCATTCCAACATCTTCTGCTGTAATATATTTTCCTGACAAAGAATTAACATATTCTCCGAATTTTCTCATCAATTCAGGTGTTTTTTCAGTTTTCGCATCACCAATAATCACGGCTTTTCCACCGCCTAAATTCAATCCTGAAATAGAAGATTTAAAAGACATACCTCGAGATAAACGCAACACATCATTTAATGCTTCCCACTCGTTTGCATATTTCCACATTCTGGTACCACCAAGTGCAGGTCCAAGAACTGTGTTATGAATACCTATTATTGCTTTTAATCCTGTATCTTTGTCATTACAAAAAACAACTTGTTCGTGTCCGTCAAAAGAAATTTGACCAAAAACAGGATCTACTTTATGTAGCTCATTTAAATTTATAATATCTGTTGTCATGAGTATATTTAATTTATTATCAATAATAGTTGGCAAAAATAGGCATAAATTATATAAAATTCTTGTATTTTATTATATTTTTACGAATACAATAATTCATACAACATACATTAACCTAAAAAAGTATAATTTTATTAACAAAATTAAAATTTCTTTAAATTACTTCACTTTAAATGAAAGAATTACAATATTTAAATAAATATTTCATAAAATATAAATTCCGCTTTTTATTTGGAATAGTTATCACGATTGTAGCGCAAATATTTGCATTATACACACCTGAATTAGTTGGGAAATCAATTTCATTAATTGAAGCGTTTCTAAAATCGGAAAACAAAGACACTGTCATTTTAAAAAGCGAACTTTTTAAAAATATTGCACTAATTGTATTGTGTACGTTAATTGCGGGCTTTTTAACCTTTTTAATGCGACAAACACTAATAGTAATGTCACGATTTGTTGAATTTGATTTGAAAAACGAAATATTTAATCATTATCAAAATCTTTCTCAGAATTTTTACAAAAAAAACAGAACAGGCGATTTGATGAATCGTATCAGTGAAGATGTTGGAAAAGTAAGAATGTATGTTGGCCCAGCAGTGATGTACACTATAAATACGATTATACGATTTGTTGCCATCATTATTAGTATGTCGGCAGTAAATGTAAATCTAACCATTTATTGTTTGCTCCCGTTACCTATTTTATCCTATAGTATTTTTGTTTTAAGCAAACGAATCAATAAAAAAAGTACAGAATATCAAGAAAACCTATCTACATTATCGTCGTTTACACAAGAGTTTTTTTCCGGAATTAGAGTAATAAAAGCCTATGCGTTAGAAAATGATAGAAATAATGAATTTATCAAATTATCTGCAATTAGTAAAGAAAAAAACTTAGCCCTAGCCAAAACAAATGCTCTATTCGGTCCATTAATGATTCTGTTAATTGGTTTAAGTTATTTAATTGTAATTTTTGTTGGTGGAGAAATGTATGTTAATGGTGAAATAAAAGATATTGGTGTAATAGCAAAGTTTTTATTATACATCGGTATGTTGGTTTGGCCTGTAGCTTCATTTGGCTGGGTTTCTTCTTTAGTTCAGGAAGCGGAAGCTTCTCAAAAAAGAATCAATGAATTTTTAACTGAAACACCTGAAATTCAAAATAAAGGAACAATTACCACTCCTATTGAGGGTAAAATTTCTTTTGAAAATGTAAGTTACACCTATGACGACACGAACATAAAAGCATTAACTGATGTTAGTTTTACAATATGCAAAGGTGAAACCACTGCTATATTAGGAAAAACAGGTTCGGGTAAAACTACTATATTATCTTTATTAGCCAGAATTCATGACGTATCTGGAATTTCTAAGATTAAAATTGACAATAAAGAATTAGCAGATTACGATTTATATCATTTGCGAAAAAGTATGAGTATAGTGACGCAAGATCCATTCTTGTTTTCTGATACCATAAAAAACAACATAAAATTTGGCAAAGAAGACGCTACTAATGATCAAATTATTGAAGCAGCAAGAATGGCCGTTGTAGATGAAAACATTCAACTATTTACAAATAAATATGATACCGTTTTAGGAGAACGAGGCATCACGTTATCAGGCGGACAAAAACAACGAGTTTCTATCGCTAGAGCAATCATTAAAGAAGCACCAATTTTAGTTTTAGACGATTGTTTAAGCGCCGTTGATACAGAAACAGAAGAAAAAATAATTACTAATTTTAAAACTATTTTCAAGAACAAAACAACTATTATTGTTACGCATCGAGCCTCTGCAGCTAAAAATGCGAATAAAATTATTATTTTAGATGAAGGGAAAATTATTCAGCAAGGCACCCATAATGAACTTGTAAAAGAAGAAGGCTTTTATAAGGATTTATTCATAAAACAACTTTCTGAAAAAGAAAATGCTTAAAAAAATTGTTTCGTAATGTTTTTTTTTAGATTTTTGAAACAAGAAAATAACTAATTATTGAACGAAAGATTATGTATGACAAAGAATTAGTAGAAAAAGACATTTTTTCTAAAGTATTAAGAGCAGGAAGAAGGACCTACTTCTTCGATGTTAGAGCAACAAAAGCTGACGATTATTATATCACCATTACTGAAAGTAAAAAATTTACTGAAGAAGATGGTTCGTATCATTTTAAAAAACATAAAATTTATTTATATAAAGAAGATTTTGCTTCTTTTAATGAAATTTTAAGCGAAATGACGGAATATGTAATAAACCATAAAGGAGAAGAAGTTATTTCAGAAAGACACCAAAAAGATTTCAAAAAAGAAACTGATGGAGTAGGCTATTCAAGTTCTGAAGAAGAAACTACTACAACTTCTTCAAGCAATTATACAGATATTAATTTTGATGATATTTAAAACAAAAAAATGCTTTCCTAATGAAAGCATTTTTTTTAACCTATTTTGGTATTTTAATTTCAAATAATACAAATAAAAAAAGGCAATCGAAAGATTGCCTTTTTCTGAGCCAGTGGAGGGACTCGAACCCACGACCTGCTGATTACAAATCAGCTGCTCTAGCCAGCTGAGCTACACCGGCGACTCATTTTGCAGTGCAAATATAGTCTTGATAATTTAATTTGCAAAAAAA
>JBIPOM010000190.1:0-3947 GCA_044379175.1 Flavobacterium sp.
TTGTTTTTTGTTAAACAATTCATAAAAAAATAACGCTATGAGTTCATTTGAAGAAATTAAAATTGATACCGATTTTACGTTACTACGATTTCAAAACGATTCTGAAAATACAGAAACCTCTGAAAACCAAGTAGGTTCTGGTTTAATTCAGTTCCATTTTAATGTAAAAGGAAAAGGAAAATTTATTTTTAACAACAATTCGTACGTTTTAGATTTAAATGAAGAAAAAGCACTTTTGCTATACAATCCACAAAAAGAATTGCCGCTTCATTTAGAAATTGCTCCGAAAAGCTGGATTATATCTATTTTAATTTCCATAAAAAAATTCCATACTTTATTTTCTTCTGATTCGGAAATGATTCCGTTTTTGAGTAAAGACAATTTAGAAAAAAAATATTACACCGAAGAAAGTATTAGCCCATCAATGGCAATTGTTTTGAATCAAATATTTCATTACAATCAAAACTCGTCAATAAAAACCTTGTATTTAAAAGGGAAAAGTTACGAATTATTAAGTCTATTTTTCAATACAAATGAAGATCCGAATGCAGAACATTGTCCGTTTTTATCAGATGAAGAAAATGTACTAAAAATTAAAAAAGCGAAAGAAATCATCATTAAAAATATGGCAGAACCACCAGGTTTACAAGAATTAGCTGATGAAGTTGGGATTTCTATGAAAAAATTAAAAGCAGGTTTTAAAGAAATTTATGGCGATACCGTTTTTAATTTTTTATTCGATTATAAAATGGAATTCGCACGAAAACTTTTGGATACAGGTTCGTATAATGTAAATGAAGTGGGATTAAAAATTGGCTACAGCACCTCAAGTCATTTTATTGCTGCATTTAAAAAGAAATTTGGCACAACGCCAAAAAAATACCTATTAAACTTAAACGTTAATTTATAAAATTACAATACAATGAAAGGAGTATTATTAGTAAATCTTGGTTCGCCAGAAAGTCCTACTGCTAAAGATGTAAAACCATATTTAGATGAGTTTTTAATGGATAAATACGTAATTGACGTTCCGTTTTTATTACGTGCTTTATTGGTAAGAGGAATTATTTTACAAACAAGACCAAAAAAATCTGCTGAAGCCTATGCAAGAATTTGGACTGATGAAGGTTCGCCATTAATTGTAATTTCTAAAAAAATGCATGAAAAAGTAAAAGGTTTGGTTGACATTCCGGTTGCATTAGCAATGCGTTATGGCACAATTACTATATTAAAAGGGTTACAAGAATTACACGACAAAGGTGTAACAGAAGTGATGCTTTTTCCCTTGTATCCGCAACACGCTATGGCTTCAACCACAACTATTTTAGTATTGGCAGAAGAACTTCGCGCCAAGCATTTTCCAAATATGAAATTTACAACGGTTCCAGCATTTTATAACAAACCTGGATATATTGAAGCGTTATCCAATTCGATAAAAAAGCATTTGGAAGGTTTTGATTACGATCATTTATTATTCTCCTATCACGGTATTCCGAAACGTCATATTCGTAAAACTGACATTACAAAATCGCATTGTAAAATTGATGGTTCTTGTTGCAATACGCCTTCGCCAGCACACGAATTTTGTTACAGACATCAATGTTATGAAACTACAAAACAAGTAGTGAAAACATTGGGCATTCCAGAGGGAAAATACAGTCAAACGTTCCAATCGCGATTAGCAGGTGACAAATGGTTAACACCTTATACTGATGTGGAAGTTAATAAAATGCCCGAAAAAGGAATTAAAAAATTAGCCGTTGTAACTCCTGCGTTTGTGGCCGATTGTTTAGAAACTTTGGAAGAAATTGCTATGGAAGCAAACGAACAATTTTTACATCACGGCGGTGAAGAATTTATGGCCATTCCGTGTATGAATGATGAAGACGAATGGTGTGGCGTGGTTGCAAATTGGATTGAAGAATTTAAAAATAGTAATTAGTAAAAGTGATTAGTAAATAGTTTATTTTATGTACGAATACCTAAAATCTTTACACTTAATTTTTGTAATCACTTGGTTTGCTGGGTTGTTTTACATTGTACGTTTGTTTGTGTATCAAATTGAAGCAAACGAAATGCCTTCACCAGAAAAAGAAATTTTGCAAAAGCAGTACAAAATAATGACCTATCGTTTGTGGTACATAATTACTTGGCCGAGTGCGGTTTTGGCAACAATTTTTGCATTGTCGTTGTTGCATTTAAACCCTGCATTTATAGAAATGCCTTGGATGCAAGTCAAGTTAGGATTTGTGGTTTTATTATTCATCTATCATTTTAAATGTCAAAAAATATATTCCGAATTACAAAACGATGAAGTAAATTACAGTTCTAATTTTATGCGATTATGGAATGAAGGTGCTACTATAATTTTGTTTGCCGTAGTTTTTTTAGTAATTTTAAAAAATGCAATTAATTGGATATATGGTGTTATTGGAATTACATTATTTTCAGTAATTATCATGCTGGGTTTTAAATTCTATAAAAGAATAAGAAATAAGAAAAGTGATTAAATTTTTAAAAATACATACCCTTTCATTACGGCGACGAATATTTTTTTCGATGTTGTTTATCACGACATTTTCAACAATTTTGATTACTGTAGTGTCATTAATACACTTTCGGTATGAAGCTAAAGAATATCACGAAGAGCGATTATCTCGAAAAGAAAATGCCATAAAAGAGCATATAGAATACATTTTACAGACTACAAAATATCCTCTTATAAGTGATAACATAAGAAATATATTTAAATCTAGAATTCATGAATTATCTGATATTCATAGTTTAGAAATAAATTTTTTTGATTTAAATGGAAAGCTACTTCTGTCATCTAAAACGGACATAAAAAGTAATAAAAAACCTATAATTCAAACAAAAATTCTAAATAATTTAAAAAAATCCATAGAAAAACGAATTGTCATTACCAAAGCAAAAGAAAACGAAACATTTATCAAATCCTCTTTTAGTTATATAAAAGATACAGAATATAAAAATCTAGCAATTATAAACATTCCTTATGAAGAGAATAGCGATTTTTATAATCAAGAAGCGGAAAACTTCCTAACACGATATGCACAAGTGTTTATTATTATGTTTATTATTTCTATTTTAATATCTTATTTACTGTCAAGAACTATTACTAAATCGATATCACAAATTTCAGAAAAACTTGGCATAACTCAGTTGAATGAACGTAACCAAAAACTGAAACTTCAACCAGGAAATCAAGAAATTAACGGTCTAATTTTGGCATATAATAATATGGTTGACACATTAGAAGAAAGTGTACAAAAATTAGCCCAAAGTGAGCGTGAACATGCATGGCGCGAAATGGCAAAACAAGTAGCACATGAAATTAAAAATCCGCTTACACCCATGCGATTAACCATACAGAGTTTTCAAAGAAAATTTGATCCAAACGACCCATATAGTAGTCAAAAACTCGAGGATTTTTCTAAAACACTTATTCAGCAAATTGACACCATGAGTACTGTCGCAAGCGCGTTTTCTAATTTTGCCAATATGCCTACACAACAAAATGAACACTTAAATATAGTTCAAGTTTGCAAAACTGCACTAGAAATTTTTAATGAAGATTATGTTAATTTCAACTGTAATGAAAAAGAAATTTACACTTTATTTGACAGAACACAATTGACAAGAATCGTGACAAATTTGGTAAAAAACGCGATTCAATCAATACCTGAAAACCAAGAAAAAAAATCGGTTGTAGTTGAATTATTAAAAGAAGATACTAGTTTTATTTTAAAGATTTCGGATAACGGAATTGGAATTTCACCTGAAAATGCAACTTATATATTCGAACCAAAATTTACAACAAAAAATTCTGGTATGGGATTAGGATTGGCCATCATTAAGAAAATTATTGAAAATTATAACGGAAGTATTTCTTTTGAATCTGTAGAAGAAAAAGGAACACTTTTTAC
>JBIPOM010000191.1:0-3908 GCA_044379175.1 Flavobacterium sp.
ATAATCCTTGGGACAAACATGAAGCTGCTTATGCAGTAGGTACAGTTCATACTGGTACTGTTTCTGAAATTGTTGATAAAGGTGCTACTGTAGAATTTTCTGAAGATGTTCAAGGATTTGTTCCAACACGTCATTTAGAAAAAGAAGATGGTAAAAAATTGAAAAAAGGGGATTCAATTGAATTTAAAGTTATCGAATTTAACAAAGAATTCAAAAGAATTGTTGCTTCACATACAGCTACTTTCAGAGAAGAAGAAGAGAAAAACTTCAAAGCAGCTTCTAATGAATCAAGCAATAATAACATGGCTTCTTCTTCAAATAATGCTGAAAAATCTACTTTAGGAGATATCGATGCATTAATGGAATTAAAAGCAAGAATGGAAAAAGGAGGAAACTAATTTTTTCATTGATATAGAATGTCACACTGAGCTTGTCGAAGTGTTAAATCCCAATCAGAAATGGTTGGGATTTTTTTTAGTAATTTAGCCAATATAACAAATACTTATGTTTAAAGATATTGAATTTAAAAGAGCACTTCAAGAATTACCAGATAAAGAAAAAGATAAACTTATTTTAAGATTGTTGCGAAGAGATTTGGATTTGGCGGAAAAATTATTTTTTGAATTAGTAGATACGGATTCTATTGAAGACAAACGCAGAAAAATGGAAACTTTAATTTCAAATTATATCCAAAAATTTTCTGAAAATTATCATTCTTTGGATTATATCGCTTCAGAAATGAGAAATGTAAGTGGGCAAATTTCGCATCATGTGAAAATTACGAAAGATAAATTTGGAGAAATTAGCTTGAATTTACAAATGTTAAATGAAGTTATAGAGCAAAATGCTTTTTCATTAACGCATTCTAAACCACAAAAATCAACTAAATTTTATAATTATGTAATTGGTCGAACTTATAAAATTTTACTTTTAATTCAAGCACTTCATGAAGATTTTCTATTAGACTTCAAAGAAGACTTGAATAGGCTAGGAGTCAATATTTCTAAAGATACGATGCTTTTGAAAACTGCAAATTCTACAAGTTTAGATATCAACTGGATTTTAGAGGCGGAAATACCTGAAAATATCCTTCAAATTCATAAAGAAATAAAAGCGGCTGGATTTTTAAAATAGAAATTACGCAGAGAAAGTACATATCTTTATAAAAAAAATCCTTTTAAGTTTTAAATTAAAAGGATTTTTATATTCAATTATAATTATTTTATCTTAAAACAGCTTCAAACTGCGTTTCAAAATTACTTTTCAATTTGCTCATAATTTTATCAATTTGAACATCGGTTAATGTTGTTGAAGTATCTTGAAGTGTAAAACTCAAGGCATACGATTTTTTTCCTTCAGGTAGATTTTTTCCTTCATACACGTCAAACAAATTAATGTTTTTTAATAATGCTTTTTCTGTTTGTTTGGCAACATGATATAACTGTTCAAATGTAACCGATTGATTTACTAGTAAAGCTAAATCCCTTCTAACTTCTGGGAATTTAGGAATATCAACTAATTTAATTTTATTTGAAATGTATTTTTGAATGGCATCCCAATTTATATCTGCAAAAAACACGTCTTGTTTAATATCGAAATGTTTTAGCATCGATTTTTTTATCGTACCGAATTCGGCAATAACTTCATTTCCAATAGCAAAACCAATTCCTTCAGCAAAAACATCGTGTGAAACAGGAACTGTTTTTACTTTTGAATCTATATTTAATTTTGACAAAACAGAAGTAATATAGCCTTTAAATAAAAAGAAATCACTAGGTTTATGTGCAACATTCCAATTTTCAGAAGATGCATTTCCTGCCATTGTAATGGTTAAATGCTTTTTTTCTGAATATTTTCCTTCAATATTGTGGTAGGTTTTTCCAAATTCAAATAATTTTAAATCTGAATTTCTTCTATTTCCATTATATGATACAGATTCTAAAGCAGAAAACAACATGGATTGTCTCATTACTGATAAATCGCTACTTAATGGATTTAACATCGTAACCGTTTCTTCAGATAGTACTTGTTCAGAATAGGCAATGTAACTTGAAGTTGTTAACGAATTGGCCATCATTTCGTTAAAACCTAGAGCACACAGCTGATTGGCAATACTATTTTGAACTTTAAATTCTTCCGTTCTTGAAGAGTTGGAAACAGAAGCATTTATTTTACTAGGAATTTTAATGTTGTTATACCCGTACACTCTAAGAATTTCTTCAATTACATCCACTTCTCTTTGAACGTCTACCCTGTAAGAAGGTATTGTTAATCCTAATCCAGCTTCGGAAATACTATTAATTTTTATATCTAAAGAAGCTAAAATATTTTTAATTGTTTCTTTTTTTAATTCTTCTCCAATTACATTATTTACTTTTTGAAAATTTAAAACCACTTTAAAATCTTCTATTTTTTTTGGATAAATATCAATAACATCAGATGTAATTTCTCCACCCGCAACTTCTTGAATTAATAGTGCGGCACGTTTTAAGGCATAAGCAGTTATTTCTGGGTCAATTCCTCTTTCAAATCGGAATGAAGCATCAGTAGATAAAGTATGTCTTTTGGCAGTTTTCCTAATTGAGACAGGATTGAAATAAGCACTTTCTAAAAAAATGTTAGTAGTTGCTTCAGTTACACCTGAGTTAATTCCGCCAAAAATTCCAGCCATACATATTGGTCCAGACTCATCGCAAATCATTACATCTTCTTCATGTAGTATTCTTTCAATGGAATCAAGGGTGGTAAATTTTGTTCCAGCATCAACTGTTTTAACTATAATTTTATTTCCTTTAATTTTATTAGCATCAAATGCATGTAATGGTTGACCTAATTCATGTAATACATAATTAGTTACATCAACAATATTATTTTTTGGTGTTAAACCTATGGCTTTAAGTCTGTTTTGCAACCAATCTGGTGAACTTTTTACAGCTATTCCAGAAATTGTAACACCGGCATATCTTGGTGTTAATTTGGAATCCTCAACTATTACATCAATTTTAAGCGTTCTCTTGTCTACTTTAAATTTACTTACAGAAGGTGTAATAAATTCTGTAGTTACATTTGATTGCAATAAACCCGCTCTTAAATCTCGAGCAACTCCCATGTGACTCATAGCGTCTGCACGATTTGGTGTCAATCCAATTTCAAATACTTCATCTACTTCTATATTAAAAACTTTACTTACAGGGGTTCCTGGTTTTAAATCATCTGCTAAAACCATAATTCCGTCATGACTATTTCCTAAACCAATTTCGTCCTCGGCACAAATCATTCCATGACTTTCTTGACCTCGAATTTTTCCTTTTTTTATTTCAAAAGCATTTCCATCTTTATCATATAATTTTGTTCCAATAGTGGCAACAGGTACTTTTTGTCCTTCTGCTACATTAGTGGCACCACAAACTATTTGTACGGGTGGGTTTCCGTCGCCTAAATCTACTGTAGTAATTTTTAATTTATCAGCATCAGGATGTTTTTCACAGGTTAATATATGCCCTACAACAATACCTTTTAGCCCACCAGAAACACTTTCAAATGCTTCTACTGCTTCAACCTCTAAGCCTAAATCAGTTAGTAAAGCGGCAGTTTCATCTGATTTCCAGTCTATTTTAATAAATTGTTTTATCCAATTGTATGATATACGCATTTTTCTAAATTTTTATAAGATTACAAAGATACATATTTGATTAGAATTAGAAAGTAATTTTTGTATTTCGTAAAGAATAATCCTTAATTATTTTTACTAAAAATTGATAATGAAACATAATGTTTTTGTAGTTTTGTACTTCGTTTATAAAAATCATAATGGAAAAAGGTCATCATGGCTTGCACAAACTTTCTGCAGCCGGTTTACTAGTTACGCTAGGTATTATTTATGGAGATATTGGAACTTCTCCTTTGTA
>JBIPOM010000271.1:0-3907 GCA_044379175.1 Flavobacterium sp.
ATAATGCTTTTAAAACTTATTACCTATTACCTAATACCTGTTTTCTATTACCTATTACCTCTTACCTAAATTTACCTAACCACCCCGCGGCCAATGGAATAATAGGTGTAGCCTAATTCTTTCATTTGAGCCATTTCATATAAATTTCTACCGTCAAAAATAACCTTATTTTTCAATAAGCTTTCCATGCGTTCGAAGTCAGGTGTTCTAAATTGTGGCCATTCGGTCACAATAAGGAGCGCATCTGCATTCTCAATCGCATCGTAAGGATTCTTTGAGAAGGTAACAGTATCACCTAATAATTCCTTGACATTAGGCATCGCCTCAGGATCATACACATTGATTTTACATCCTAATTCCAATAAATGTTCGATGTTATACAATGCAGGTGCCTCACGAATGTCATC
This sequence comes from Flavobacterium sp., assembly GCA_044379175.1. GTDB lineage: Bacteria > Bacteroidota > Bacteroidia > Flavobacteriales > Flavobacteriaceae > Flavobacterium. The sequence goes on from JBIPOM010000271.1 coordinate 408, forward strand.
TGTATAAGGCTTAAATGCCAAACCCCAAATACCGATCGTTTTTCCAGCTAATTCATTATTGAAGTGATTTTTTATAATCGGAATCAATTTAGTTTTTTGCTTTTCATTGACCTTCATCACACTATCTAAAATGTGAAATTGGTAATTGTTCTCTTCTGAAGTTTTGGCTAGCGCCTGCACATCCTTAGGGAAGCAAGAACCTCCATATCCGATGCCTGCAAATAAAAACCGTTTGCCTATTCTTGAATCAGTACCGATTCCTCTGCGAATATCATCTACGTTCGCGCCGACTAACTCGCACAGGTTGGCAATTTCATTCATGAAGGTAATCTTGGTAGCCAAAAATGCATTAGCTGCATATTTGGTCATTTCTGCTGAACGTTCATCCATGAAAATGATTGGATTTCCTTGGCGAACTAATGGGGCATATAATCGATTCAATATTTCTTTTGCTTTGTCGGATTCCGTTCCAATGACCACTCGGTCTGGCTTCATAAAATCCTCAACCGCCACACCTTCTCTCAGAAATTCAGGATTTGAAACTACGTCAAATAAATCAGGAGAAACATTTTTTGCAATCGCTTGATGGACAAGTTCAGAGGTTCCAACGGGTACTGTACTTTTGTCAATGATCACGGTATATTCGGAGATCAGTGGCCCTAAATCATTGGCTACTTGTAAAATATATTTTAAATCGGCAGAGCCATTTTCACCCGGAGGAGTTGGCAAAGCTAGAAAAATCACTTTTGCCCCTTCTATACCCTGACTCAGCGATGTGGTAAAATTCAATCTTCCTTCAGCTGTATTTCGATGAAACAAGTCCTCAAGACCGGGTTCGTAAATAGGAACCTCGCCTGCTTTCATTCGATTAATTTTATCTTCATTGATATCCACGCAAGTGACGTGATTTCCCGTTTCGGCAAAACAAGTACCCGTGACTAAACCAACATATCCAGTTCCTACAACAGCTATTTTCATTTGTTAATCTTAAATTAATTCTAAATTTTAGTGCAAAATTAGCTAATAATCTTTAAAAATTGCAAGTATTGATTTAATGGTTATGGTATTTGCGTTATAACATTGCCTATGCTTCCTGACGGTTCCATGATATGTAGCCAGTTGGCCAATGTAACAGATATATCACTAATATATGTTCTTTTTACAATTTCGCTAGGCTTAACTTTCCAGCCATAAAACAACAAGGGTACATGGGTATCATAGGAATATAAAGTACTATGCGTCGTGCCGGTTTTTGATCCCATAAACCAGGATGGTTTTAACAATATCATAAAATCTCCACTTCTAGCCGGATGATATCCATTGATGATCAATTGGGTATATTGCGCATTTAAATTAGCACTTTGAATATCTTGCAAATTGACAAGCTCTGAGAAACCTTCCTGCTTTTGGTACGATTTTCGAACTACGTCAAATAGTTTTTTTGAATCAATCCCCATTTTAGTCATCAAACTATGATTGAAATAGAGTTGGCTATTTTCTTCGCCGACCAATAAATCTACGTTTCCGAATGCTTGATTGATCGCTTTTTTCATGTCGGAAATGGATCCATTTCGGTCAAAAACTCCCCCGGGCAATTTTTTGCTATTGGCATACCCAGGAACCTCAGCTACCGCGTGATCTGCTGTAAGAAAAACAAGCACTTGGTCTTTTCCATATTGCGCATCTAAATAGGTCAATATCTCTGCGATATCTTTATCTAAACGCAGATAAGTATCCTCTAATTCAATGGATTGTGGACCAAAATTATGACCTACATAATCAGTTGATGAAAAACTAATGGCTAAAAAATCGGTTGATCCATTTTTGCCTAATTTTTCATTTTCAAGAGTTTTGAGCGCAAAATCCTTGGTAATGCTATTGCCATATGGAGTGGTTCTAATGACTTCTAAGGGATTCCCTCCCTTTAAATCATGTGGAAAACTAGTGGATTTTTCACCTGGTAACTTTCCTTCAAACTTATTTTCATCTTCAGCACTTTGGGTATAGGTTTCGATTGGGTAAATCGTATTCCAACCTTTTTGAACATATTTTAAAGCTCTTTCCTCTGCATTAAATGATTGAACCCAGCTAGGTAATTCATTGAAATAAAAGCTAGAACTAATCCAGCGGCCTTCTTTTGAATCATACCAGTAAGCGGCATTTGCCGTATGTCCTCCGGGCAAAATAGCTCCTCGGTCTTTTAAGGCTATGGCGATTGTTTTAGACTTGTAATTTTGCGCCATTTTTAATTGGTCTGTGATAGTGCTGGTCCAAAGATTTTTAGGCGACATCCAACCTGTTTTTCCTGTAGTTCCTACTGTTTTTACGGTGCTATCTTCTGTGCAATATACTTTTTTGCCACTAGCCACATCGGTCCAATCATTGCCCACAATTCCATGAACAGATGGAACAGTACCCGTATAAACACTGGTATGTCCCGCCGCAGTTACGGTTGGCGCATAATTATAATGATTTTCTTGGCAATTTAATCCCTCTTTCATGAGGCGCTTAAACCCACCATCTACATATCGATCTGCATATTTATAAAGGTATTCGTATCGCATTTGATCTACCACGATGCCTACGACCAATTTCGGTCTTTTAGGCAATGTATTTGACTTCTTTTGAGCAAATGATGTTTGAGAAAATAATAAAAACGTTGAGGTGATAATTAAATAAAGAAAGGTTTTCATAAATAGGCTGGGAATTGATTGATTTTATTGGTTAGATTTTCTGTTGTGTTTATTTCAAAAATATGATTCTCTAATCCATTGGTTAAGGCTAAATATTTAGCCACATTTTTTTGTTGGTATTGACTGATTTGTTGAAAGGTAATTTCATTTATTTCTATATGGGGTGCTTTGCATTCAATGATGATCAACAATTCTCCTAATGAATTAAACACCTGAATGTCAGTGCGCCTGACTAATTTATTTACTTTAAAAGCTCTTTCAATTTGTATGTTAGTGGCAGGATAACCTAAATGGTTGGTTAAAAAATTCAAACAATGTTGCCTTACCCATTCCTCTGGGCTTAAAGCCCTGTATTTTTTAGCTATTGGGTCATAAATAAAAAGTTTCCCTTCCTTTTTTGTTAATTTGTACTCAAATTCAGGGAAAATCAATTGTAAATTGTTCGAAGAATTCATAGGTTTTAAAGCCAAATACTAAATTAATCTTTATTTAGATTAATTTCATCACTCAAACATAATTTATGAAGACAAAAGAAGAGATTGTTCAAAATTGGTTACCCAGATACACGGGAACTCCCATTGAAAAATTTGGCCAATACATCTTGTTGACCAATTTCAAAAATTATGTGGACATGTTTGCTGAAAAATTTTCAGTAGAAATTTTAGGGAACGATCGGCCTATGCAAACGGCTACAGCTAATAACATTACGATCATAAATTTTGGTATGGGTTCACCTATGGCAGCTACGGTGATGGATATATTATCAGCTATTTCTCCTCATGCGGTATTGTTTTTGGGTAAATGTGG
>JBIPOM010000048.1:0-14368 GCA_044379175.1 Flavobacterium sp.
AGATTTTGAAAACGTACCAAAATATGCAGAAACTTTTGTGGTAAAATCGGCAAATATTGTGTTGTCTATTTCTCAAATTTCTGAAACCATATTTATTTTAGCCATTCCGTTTTTCTTACGACGATATGGAATTAAAAAAGTAATGCTTTTTAGTTTAATTGCTTGGGTATTGCGTTTTGGATTTTTCGCTTATGGCGATCCAATTGGAAGTTTATGGATGATAATTATGTCGAATATCGTGTACGGATTGGCGTTTGACTTCTTTAATATTTCGGGTTCACTTTTCGTAGAAACCACAACCGATTCTAAAATCCGTTCCTCTGCACAAGGATTATTTATGATGATGACCAACGGTTTCGGAGCGATTATTGGAAGTTTAGGAAGCGGATTTATTATAGATAAATTTTTCACATTTAAATTCAATACGGAGCAAAGTTTATTAAAGCATCTTGAAACAGAATCAAGTAATGAAGTATATAAGAAAATCACAAAAGATATTACAATTACTGATGGTATTTTTGATAAAGATGTTTTTCTAAAAGACTGGCACAACATTTGGCTAACATTTGCAGTTTATGCTTTGATAATAACTATTGCTTTTGCTGTATTGTTTAAACACAAACACGATCCAAAAGACGTAGAGGCTTTTAATCATTAATTGGGTAAAAGGTGAAGGGTTTTTGGTAAAAGGTTTGAAAAGATAATTTTTTATTTTAAAATGAGAAATTTTAGAGAATTAGATATTTGGAAAGAGAGTAGATTGCTTGTGGCTGCTACTTATATGATAATGAAGCAAATGCCAGACGATGAAAAGATTGGATTGACTTCACAAATAAAACGTTCTGTAATATCTATTCCATCTAACATAGCTGAAGGATGTGCTAAAAGTTCAGATAAAGATTTATGTAGATTTTTAGAAATTAGCTTAGGTTCTTGTTTTGAATTAGAAACCCAATTCATGTTGTGTTCAGATATAAATTATTTAGATGAAAACCTAGTTTCAAAACAAATTGAATCCATTCAAATACTTGAAAAAAGAATAGCCTCTTTTTTATCTTATTTAAAAAATAAACCCAAACCTTAAACCCTTTACCCAACACCTTAAACCCAACACCCAAAAAAAATGAAACAATATCACGATTTAGTAAAGCACGTTTTAGCAAACGGAACTCAAAAAGGCGACCGAACAGGAACAGGAACCATTAGTGTTTTCGGTTACCAAATGCGATTTGATTTAAGTGAAGGTTTTCCAATGGTAACCACTAAAAAGTTACATTTAAAATCGATTATTCACGAATTACTTTGGTTTTTAAAAGGCGAAACAAATATTGCCTATTTACAAGAAAATGGCGTAAAAATTTGGGATGCTTGGGCAGATGAAAATGGTAATTTAGGACCTGTGTATGGACACCAATGGAGAAATTGGAATAGCGAAGAAATTGATCAAATTACAGAATTAATCGAAACCTTAAAAACCAATCCGAATAGCCGTAGAATGTTAATTTCGGCTTGGAATCCTTCTGTTTTACCAGATACTACCGTTTCGTTTTCAGATAATGTGGCGAATGGAAAAGCCGCTTTACCGCCTTGTCACGCGTTTTTTCAATTTTATGTTTCTGATGGGAAATTATCGTGTCAGTTGTACCAACGTAGTGCCGATATTTTCTTAGGCGTACCATTTAATATTGCGTCGTATGCCTTATTTACGATGATGGTAGCACAAGTTTGTGGATTAGAAGCGGGTGAATTTATCCACACTTTTGGTGATGCTCATATTTATAACAATCATATAGAACAAGTGAATTTACAATTGAGTCGTGAACCAAGAAAATTACCAATAATGAAATTGAACCCAAATGTAACCAACATTTTCGATTTCACTTTTGATGATTTCACGTTGGAAGGCTATGACCCACACGAGCATATTAAAGGTGCAGTTTCGGTTTAGAAAAAAATATAAAACACAAAATAATTGAGCAAAGCTATTTGAAAATAGGTGGATATGCTCAACTAAATAACAAAAAACTGAGTATATATACAAGTTGGGAAAAATCGCCCTTCGGGACAATTTTTCCCAATGACCGCTCGGCTACGCCGACAGTCGGAAAACCATCGTTGCTTCCGCACGACGTTCTCCCAACTGTCGCCTTTGACGCATTTCAATTCGGAACAAGTTCCTCTTGAAACGACGACAAAGCCGAGCGGTCATTACCAGAAATTTTATGACAAAAATTACTTCTAAAGAAAATCGGAAAACTATTTGGTTATCAATTGTTTTTACAGTGCTATTTTTCACTGCATTGGGAAGTTTTATGATTTACATATTTTACAAAAAGTGGTTAAATAACGAAATTGAGAACAAAACTTATTTTATGCCGATTTTTGGAATTCTGGTATTTTTTATTGGTTATAGTTTTGTGAAAAGTTACATTAAAAACTCACCAAAAATAATTTTAGATTTTGATAGAATAATAATTAAAGATAAAACATATTATTGGAAAGATATCAAAAATATAAAAATGACTGGTAAAAAAGGCTTTGGATTATTCAGTTATCAAATGGAAGTCACAACTTTAGTATTTGAAAATAATATCACGGAATATATTTTTGATGATATGTATTCAAATTCTTGGGAAATTAAGTCGTTTATAAAACAAATTGTAGTTGATAAAAAAGATATTTTTGAAATTAACTACAAAAAAATAACGAAAAAAGATATTGAGAAAGAAAATTTTGAAGAATACAAAGGAAGCCCATTTTTCTCCTTTCGCGGAATTATGATGTGGAGTTTAATATTATTTTTTTTATTCTTAACATTTTCCCTAATTCGAAAAATATCATATTTCAATGCATTAAAGTTCTTTATTCCTTTTGGTTTATTATGGTTTGCTTTCAACTCATATTGTATGCATTATTTTGAGTTATCTAAAAATTACTTTGTGGTTAGAAATCATTATTTTTGGTGGATAAAAGACATTTACAAAAACTCTGAAATAGAAATTATAGTATACGAAAGTCAAGCAAAGCAACCAAATAATTTGAGAGTTATAACTAAAAATTATAGACGTAAAATATATCCAGCAGGAACATTGAATGACAAAAAATGGTTAGAAATGAAAACGGAACTTGAAAGAAAAAATATTAAAGTGCGAAATGAGTGCATCTAAAAAACTTCTGCTAACAGATGCTTAGCAAGATTGCGAATTTTGTAGTAAATTCACGTTTATTTCTCGCAAGAAATTTTATCTTTAACAGAAAAAAATTAGTTCCGTAGTTCGCAACCTCTAAAATTGCTTGAACGTTATACTAATGAAATGGCTGAAATAAGAAAAAATACAGAAGTTTAACTGACATCTTTTTTAGGAACATTAAATTCAAAGAAAATAGTATATTTACAAACCATATCATGCGAAGTGATTCGTGCTTTAACTTAGTAGTTTCTGTTTAAAAAAAATATATTTATGAAGAAGTTTATTTTAGTTGCAGGTTTGTTTTTTAGTTTGCTCTCTTTTGGGCAAAAAATAGAAAGAATCACTTATTTAGATTCCACTAATAATATTGTGGATTCAGTCAAATACGCTATAAAAAGGGTTGTTTATAAACTTGATAATAATAAATATTTAGTTGAAGAGTTTAAGTTTTCAAATATAAAAGAAAGTGCTGAAGAGGTTTTAGAAATTAAAAATTTTTCTAAAGATGGAATTTCAACCTATTATTTTGATAATGGAAATATAAAATCAAAATATAATTATAAAGAAGGAGTATTGAATGGTTTTTATGAGAAATTTTATGAAAATGGAAAAATAAAAGAAACTGGTTTTTATTTAGAAAAAAATATAAAAAAAATTGATAACTATTGGACTGTAACAGGTTTGCAAAAAGTTACGAAAGGTAACGGAACTTACTCTTTTGAATACTCTCAGGAAGAAAATAATATTGTTTTTTCTGGACAAGTTATTGATGGGCTTTATGAAGGTAAATGGACTACTCAAAAAAATATATATCCATATTGGGAAGAAACCTACGAGAAAGGAGAATTAATGGAGGGTATATATTTTGAGTCGAAGCAAATAATTAAAAAGTACAAAAGTGTATTTATAATGTCAGAACCTCCCAAAGGGATGTATTATTTTAGACAATCAATAGCTCAGAAATTGTCAAATGAAAGTAATATAAAAGGAAAAGTAATTATTAAATTTTACATAAATCACGAAGGTAAAATTACGAATCCAATAATTAGCAAAAATAAAGACAAATATTTAAAGCATTTAATTACAGATTTACTATCAAAAGAGCGTAATTGGTCAGTCGCTTATTTAAGAGGAAAACCATATAATTGTTATTTTGATTTACCATTAAATTTTGGAAACTAACATGATCACACTAATCGCCGCAACATCTACAAACAATGCTTTGGGTAAAGACAACCAATTGGTTTGGCATTTACCAGATGATTTTAAACGTTTTAAAGCGTTAACTTCTGAGCATTATATCATTATGGGAAGAAAAACCTTTGAAAGTTTCCCAAAGCCATTACCTAATAGAACGCACGTTATTATAACTCGTCAAAGTGATTATATAGCACCAGAAGGATGTATAGTGGTTTCAAGCTTAGAAGAAGCCATAAAAGTTTGTCCAAAAAATGAAGAAATTTTCATTATTGGCGGTGGCGAAATTTACAAACAATCTATCGATATGGCTGATAAAGTTGAGCTAACTCGCGTGCATACAACAGTAGAAGCGGATACTTTTTTTCCAGAAATAAATCCAGAACAATGGGAACTTGTTTTTGAAGAAGTGCATCCAAAAGATGAAAAACACGCCTTTGATTTTACGTTTCAAACTTTTATTAAAGCAAATCGTAATTCGTAAATTGTAATTCATAATTTTCAATTACTTTTGTACTTCAAAATTAAAACAATGTCCGAAACCATAAAACCGTATCAAGATTCCGAAACCGGTAAAAAAGAGCAAGTAGCTCAAATGTTTGATACCATTTCAGGAAATTATGATGGATTAAATAAAATAATTTCGTTAGGAACAGATGCTACCTGGAAAAAGAAGATTTTACAAATGGTACAACTTCAAAATCCTACTTCTATTTTAGATATTGCTACCGGAACAGGAGATTTAGCTATATTATTTGCAGAAACCACAGCTACAGAAATTATCGGTTTGGATATTTCGCAAGGTATGCTTGATATGGGTAAGAAAAAAATTTCAGATAAAAACTTAGATTCAAAAATTCAAATGGTTTTAGGTGATGGCGAAAAAATTCCCTACACAGATAATTATTTTGATGTAATTACAGTGGCGTACGGCGTTAGAAATTTTGAAAATTTAGAAAAAGGACTTTCTGAAATACTTCGTGTATTGAAACCAAATGGTACTTTTATAATTTTAGAAACGTCTGTTCCAACAACATTTCCTTTTAAACAGGGCTATTATGTGTACACCAATTTTATCATGCCAACCATTGGAAAACTGTTTTCTAAAGATAAAGCTGCGTACAAATATTTGTCTACTTCTGCACAAAATTTTCCTTTTGGAGAAGCATTAAACAATATTTTACGAAAAATTGGGTTTATAGAGGTAAAGCACGAACCACAAACCATGGGTGTGGCTACAATTTATAAAGCATCAAAAAAGTAAAACATGCAAGTTAGATATCTTATTTTAATTATATTATTCGCACTGAAATCAGTTGCTCAGGGTGGCACCTTTGGTAAAAATCCAATTATCAATGATGAAAATTTTGAAAAACAAAAGATTCATTTTGGGTATTATTTAGGGTTTAATAATTATAATTATCAGTTTGATTATAAAACGGTTGGTAAAGATATTGAGTTGAAGCCAGCCACTGGTTTTAACGTAGGTTTGGTAGTCAATTTAAGATTAATAGAGTTTTTCGATTTGCGTTTTGAACCGGGATTTTATGCCACACAACGCAATTTAATTTATCCAAATATTGAAGATCGGGTAGACCGATTAAGAGAAGTGAAAGCGGCAAATTTACATTTTCCATTATTGTTAAAATATTCCGCCTTACGAACAGGAAATGTGCGCCCTTTTTTAGTTGGAGGTGTTTCTTCTACTTTAAATTTAGGAAGTAATCAAAAAGCTACAGATGATAATTCGGCCAACCGATTTCGTGTCAAAACATGGACGCAAAATTATGAATTAGGTTTCGGATTGGATTTGTATTTTGAGTATTTTAAGTTTTCTCCTTCTATCCGCGGTGTTTTTGGAACGGGTGATGAATTAATTCGTGATTTGGATCCGAATTCTCCTTGGACAGGAAACATTCAATCTATGAAAACTAGGGCTGTTTTTGTGAACTTCACGTTTCATTAAGTCGAAAGGGTTGATTTTTATTCATTTCGCTTAAATTCTGATAAAATTATAGCAGTAGCGGTGGCTACATTTAAACTTTCGGTTTGTTGTAAATCTCCAAATCTTGGAATGGCGATTTTTTGTGTTACTAACTGTTCTATTTCTGGAGAAATACCATTGGCTTCATTTCCCATCACGATTATCCCTTTTGAAGGTAACTTTGTTTTATACATGTTTTTACCATCCATATATGTTCCGAAAATTTCTAAATCAGTTCTTTTTAAATATGTAGCTAAATGTGTATATTCTATTTGTACTCTTGCTAAACTTCCCATGGTAGCTTGTACTACTTTTGGATTATAAACATCAACTGTTTCTTCAGAGCAAACCATTTTTGAAATTCCAAACCAATCACATAATCTAATAATCGTACCCATATTACCTGGGTCTTTTATGTTATCTAAAGCCAATACCAATTCAGATGTTTTAGTTGTATTAAACTCTTTTATTTTAAAAACAGCCAAACAGTCGTTAGCAGTTGTTAATGCGGTTATTTTTTTAAGTTCATTATCTGAAATTAGTAGTCTTAATGGATTGGTCTCAAACAAGTTGGTTTTGGTTACAAATAAATATTCTAGAGTAAATTGTGCCTCAATAAGTTCTTGAATCACTTTTTTTCCTTCTGCTACGAAAAGATGATGTAACTTACGGTACTTTTTTTGCTGTAAACTATTAATTAGTTTAATTTGGTTTTTGCTAACCATAAAAAATTGTATTTTTGATAAAAATTAAGCGTTTGAAGAATCACACTCCAAAAATAGCACTATTTTTTCTTTTAGGACTACTTTTTTATTCTTGTTCTGAGGTAAGGAAGCTCCAAAAGAAACAATTGCTTATTGAAGATAACAAAATTATAATAAATAACAAGTCTACTAACTCAGAAGATTTGCAGAATCAGTTATACCAAAAACCCAACAGCAAGTTATTGGGATTTAAACCAAGGTTACAGTTGTATAATTTGAGTAAAAAAAATCCAGATTCGTCTTACCAAACTTGGTTGTTAAAAAAACCAAATCGATTAGATAGAATGATTAAATTGTATTCTAAAAAGCAAGTAAATCGTTTGGGTAAATCGTTTTTGGTATCTGGATATAGTGATTTTTTAAAGAAAGTAGGAGAAGCACCATCTATTTTAGATACTGCAAGAGTTAGAAAATCTGAAATAAGACTTCATTCTTATCAATTTAATAGAGGGTTTTTTAATGCTAAAGTAACTTCTAAAATCGACTCTTTAAAAAACAAGAAAGTTAGAGTTACTTATCAAATAAATACAGGTAAACCCTATACAATTGATAGTATTTTTAGAAATATTGAAACGCCTATTTTGGATTCGTTGTACATTGCAATTTCTGAAAACTCATTAATTAAGTCTGGGGCTTCATATTCTGCTGAAAACATTAGCAACGAGAAAAAACGAATTGCAACCGAATTTAGAAATCGCGGCGCACATCATTTTCAAGAAAATTATATTAAAAGACCTGATATTGATACTATTGGTAAATCTAATGAATTGAATATTACATTTAATATAGGAAATAGAATAGTTAAAAAAGGAGATTCTAGTTATACAGAACCTTTTAAATTATATAAGATTAGTAAAGTAAATGTTTTTACCGATAAACAAGTTAAAGAGAAAGCTGTTGGTATCGATAGCATTTCGTATAATAAATTCAATTTTTACAGTTCAGGCAAATTAAAATACAAGCCGAAAGCATTAATAAACGCCATATTTATTGAAGAAGGAAAACTATTTAGTGACAAGGATAAAACTGCGACTACTAGGGCCTTGTCTAACTTAAGAGTTTTTTCATATCCAAGAATTCAATATGTGGAGGATGTTTCAGGAAACGGCCTAATTGCGAATATTATACTAACTCCACTTAAAAAATATAATTTTAACATTAAAGGCGATTTTACACAGTCTAATATTCAACAATTTGGTATTTCAGGATTTACAGGTATTACATTTAGAAATTTATTTAAAGGTGCTGAAATTTTAGATTTCTCATTACGTGGTAATTTAGGTTCTTCTAAAGATCCAAGTATAAAAAATAGCACAAACGCTTTTTTTAATATTTTAGAATATGGTGGTGAATTGAAATTAACATTCCCAAGAATTTTCTTTCCTATTAATACACAAAGAATTATAAACAAAGAATCCTTGCCTACAACATCTGTTTCTTTAGGTTTTTCTAAGCAAACAAATATTGGTTTGGATAAAGAAAATTATTTTGGTAGTTTCTTTTATGAATGGGGCTTAAATAAAGATGAAAGTAAAAAATTCAGGATGGATTTATTTAACTTACAATTTGTTAAGAATTTAAATATAAATAATTATTTTAACGTATATAATTTTTCATATAACACATTAAATAATTTAGCGCAAACTTATAATACTAATGCAGATCTAACGGTTGATGGAAATTTGGATAGTGATTTGTCTTTTTCAGGAGCTGTAGATTTTATCAATGAAGTTACCAATGGAACCATAAGCGTTTCTAATGAAGAAGATTTTAAAGCTATCAATACTATAGGCGAAAGAAGAAAAAGATTAATAGAAAATAATTTAATTTTATCTTCAAGTTTTTCCTATAATTTAAGTACAAAAAACAGTATAAATGATGTTCAGTTTTATAATATCAAAGCTAAAATTGAAACTTCCGGAAATATTCTAAATGCTTTTGCTAAGCAGATTAACGAACCAGTAAATGACGGTTCTAATCAAACCATTTTTGGTGTTGAGTATTCACAGTACATTAAAACGGAATTCGAATATATTAAGCACCTCTATTTGTATAAAAAAAGCTCCCTAGCCTTCAGGTTCTTTGGCGGTATTGCCGTACCATACGGAAATTCAAATTCTGTTCCTTTTTCAAGAAGTTATTTTGCAGGCGGGAGTAACGACAATAGAGGTTGGCAAGCCTATTCTTTGGGTCCAGGCGCAAGTTTAAGTGTTAACGATTTTAATGAAGCCAATTTAAAACTTTCTTTAAATTTAGAATATCGATTTAATATATTTAACAGTTTAAACGGAGCATTATTTACAGACGCAGGAAATATTTGGAACGTTTTTGATAATGTTGAGGAAGATAAGCTAAAATTTAAAGGTTCTAAATCGCTGGAAGAGTTAGCTTTAGGTACTGGTTTTGGACTTCGATATGATTTTGGTTTCTTTTTAATTCGTGGCGATTTAGGTTTTAAAGCCTATAATCCAGCTAAAGAATATTCCCAAAGATGGTTTAAAGATATGAGTCTATCTTCATCTGTTTTTAATATAGGTATCAATTATCCTTTTTAAAATTAATAAAATTCTTACTTTTGTAAATTAAATAATAACATAAATAAAATATCAATAAAATAATACGTATGGGTCATAATATCAAACCAGGTGTTGCTACTGGAAATCAAGTTCAAGAAATTTTTAATTACGCTAAAGAAAAAGGATTTGCGTTACCAGCAGTAAATGTTACTGGAAGTAGTACAATTAATGGCGTTTTAGAAACTGCCGCTAAGTTAAATGCACCTGTAATTATACAGTTTTCAAACGGAGGAGGTCAATTTAACGCTGGAAAAGGAATGTCAAATACGGGTGAAAAAGCCGCTATTCTTGGTTCTATTGCTGGTGCAAAACATGTTCATACTTTAGCTGAAGCTTATGGCGCAACTGTAATTTTGCATACAGATCATTGTGCAAAAAAATTATTACCATGGATTGATGGTTTATTGGATGCTTCTGAAAAACATTTTGCAGAAACAGGAAAACCGTTATATTCTTCTCACATGATTGATTTATCTGAAGAGCCAATCGAAGAAAATATTGAACTGTGTAAGCAATATTTAGCAAGAATGAGTAAAATGGATATGACATTAGAAATTGAACTTGGAATTACGGGTGGAGAAGAAGATGGTGTAGATAATTCAGATGTGGATAGTTCTAAATTATACACACAACCTGAAGAAGTTTCTTATGCATATGAAGAGTTAATGAAAATTAGTCCACGTTTTACTATTGCCGCTTCTTTTGGAAATGTTCACGGAGTGTACAAGCCAGGAAATGTAAAATTAACACCAAAAATTTTAAAAAATTCGCAAGAATATGTTCAAAATAAATTCAACACAGGCGTTAATCCCGTAGATTTTGTTTTCCACGGCGGTTCAGGTTCAACGATTGAAGAAATAAGAGAAGCCATTTCGTATGGTGTAATTAAAATGAACATCGATACCGATTTACAATTTGCTTTTACAGAAGGAATTAGAGATTACATGACATCTAAAATCGACTATCTAAAAACGCAAATTGGTAGCCCAGACGGAAGCGACAGTCCAAACAAAAAACATTACGACCCAAGAAAATGGATTCGTGAAGGAGAAGTTACTTTCAACACAAGATTAGAACAGGCTTTCGCCGATTTAAATAACGTAAATACTTTATAATTAACAATTGATAATTGAAAATTGATAATTGTTTGATTGTCAATTTTCAATTGTCCATTATCCATTAAAATTATGGCTTGGTTTAAAAGAAAAGAAAAAGGAATTACAACAGCAACGGAGGACAAAAAAGATGTACCAAAAGGATTATGGTACAAATCGCCAACAGGAAAAATTGTAGATTCTGAAGAATTAGAAAGAAATTTATGGGTAAGCCCAGAAGACGATTATCACGTAAGAATTGGTAGTGCAGAATATTTTAGAATTTTATTTGATGATAATGAGTTTACAGAATTAGATGCTAATTTAACTTCTGTAGATTCATTAAAGTTTGTAGATACAAAAAAATATAGCGATCGTTTGAAGGAAGTTACCGAAAAAACAAAACTAAAAGACGCAGTACGAACAGGAGTAGGGAAATCTAAAGGAAATGACATAGTTATTTGTTGTATGGATTTTGCTTTTATTGGTGGTTCAATGGGAGCTGTAGTTGGCGAAAAAATTTCCAGAGGAATTAATTATGCGATAAAGCATAAATTGCCATTTGTAATGATTTCAAAATCAGGTGGTGCTCGTATGATGGAAGCGGCGCAATCTTTAATGCAATTAGCAAAAACATCATCAAAATTAGCACAATTAGCAGAAGCACAATTACCGTATATTTCGTTGTGTACCGACCCTACAACAGGTGGTACAACTGCTTCTTATGCCATGCTTGGAGATATTAATATTGCAGAACCAGGTGCTTTAATTGCCTTTGCAGGACCACGAGTAGTGAGAGATACAACCGGTAAAGATTTGCCAGAAGGATTTCAAACTTCTGAGTTTTTATTAGAACACGGTTTCTTAGATTTTATTTCGCATAGAAAAGAATTAAAAGATAAAATTAATCTGTATATCGATTTAATCTTAAATCAAGATATTAGATAAAAACAAAAACCCGATTTTCATTTGAAAATCGGGTTTTTTTATTTCTTTAAAAGTCATTAAGACTTTTAATTTTTAAACTTTCGACTTAAATTATATTCCAAAAGCAGTTTTAATATCTGCTACACGGTCTAATTTTTCCCAAGTAAATAATTCAACTTCTACAGTTTTCACTACACCATCTGGTGATTTAAACGTTTTTGTTACTACTTCGTTTTTACGACCCATGTGTCCGTAAGCAGCAGTTTCACTGTAAATTGGCGTTCTTAATTTTAAATTTTGCTCAATAGCATAAGGTCTTAAATCAAACAATTGTGCTACTTTATCAGAAATTTGAGAATCTAATAAACCATTTTTAGCGGTTCCGTATGTATTTACATAAATATTACAAGGTTTTGCAACACCAATAGCATAAGAAACTTGCACCAAAACCTCGCTTGCTACACCTGCAGCAACCAAGTTTTTAGCAATATGACGCGCAGCATAAGCAGCACTTCTGTCAACTTTGCTTGGGTCTTTACCTGAGAAAGCACCACCGCCGTGAGCCCCTTTTCCGCCATAAGTATCTACAATGATTTTTCTACCTGTTAGTCCAGTATCACCATGAGGTCCTCCGATTACGAATTTTCCAGTTGGGTTAATGTGGTATTCAATTTTATCATTAAATAAATGAGCATATTGAGGATATTTAGCCAAAATTCTTGGAATTAAGATTTCAATAATATCTTTCTTAATTTTTGCAAGCATAGAAGTTTCTTCATCAAAATCATCGTGTTGTGTAGAAACTACAATAGAATCAATTCTAACTGGAACATTGTCATCATTGTATTCTAAAGTAACTTGAGATTTTGCATCTGGACGTAAATACGTAATCGCTGAATTTTCTCTTCTTAATTCTGCTAATTCTTGTAATAATTTGTGTGCTAAATCCAATGCTAATGGCATTAAATCAACGGTTTCGTTTGTAGCATAACCAAACATAATTCCTTGGTCACCTGCACCTTGTGCATTTGCTTTCGATTCAAAATCTGTAGCGGCAGCTCTATCAACTCCTCTGTTAATATCATCAGATTGATCGTGTATCGCTGATAAAACCCCACATGAGTTAGCTTCAAACATATATTCGCTTTTTGTGTAACCAATTTTTTTGATTACATCACGCGCAATAGTTTGAACATCTAAATAGGTATTAGATTTTACCTCACCAGCCAAAATTACTTGCCCTGTAGTCACTAACGTTTCACAAGCCACTTTTGAAGATGGGTCAAATGCTAAAAAATTATCAATTAATGCGTCACTAATTTGATCTGCAATTTTATCTGGATGCCCTTCGCTCACAGATTCCGACGTAAATAAATATGCCATAATTATAAAAATAAATATATACTAATTAACGAAAAAATTGCAAGGAAACACTAAAGTAGGAAAGATGCTGCTTTAGCATTTTTTTACGAGGTTGCAATCAGTTCAAATTTTTCCTCTTTAATTCTGGTGCAAAGTTATAAAATCAATTTGATATTTAAATCATAAATGATAATTAAAATTTTATTTTCAATTACAAATCATATTTATAGAAAAATTTTCTTAAAATTATACTATTTTATGAAAAATAAACTAAATTTAGTGTGTAAAAAATTTAAAATTAGAAAATATTTCTTTTTTGGATTTTTTTATTACCTTTGCACTGTTCATAAACATATTGATTGTTATCACGAAAGGTGGAGGGATTAGACCCTTTGAAACCTTAGCAACCCTACGCTTGTAGAAGGTGCTACATTCTATTCCAAAATTATTATTGGAAAAAGATAACTAGAAAATTTTACATTTTTCGCTGATATCAATTTTTAAGTTTAGATTCCTGCCCTTTCATTTTTTAGAAATTGTCAAGGTTTTTATTTTTTAAAATATAATATCATTAAAATGTTAAATAGTATCACAAAATCAACTGAAGCAGCTAAAAGCAGTATTCATCAAGCCATTAAAGAAAGAATTTTAGTTCTTGACGGTGCTATGGGTACGATGTTGC
Source organism: Flavobacterium sp. (assembly GCA_044379175.1). Classification (GTDB taxonomy): domain Bacteria; phylum Bacteroidota; class Bacteroidia; order Flavobacteriales; family Flavobacteriaceae; genus Flavobacterium. The sequence continues at coordinate 13,778 of JBIPOM010000048.1, forward strand.
AACGCAATAAATTTGAAGAAGAAGATTTTCGAGGAGAACGATTTAAAGATTTTCCACATCCATTAAAAGGAAATAACGATTTACTTTCAATAACTCAACCAGAAGCAGTAAAAGAAGTCCACCGTTTGTATTTTGAGGCAGGTGCAGATATTGTAGAAACCAATACGTTTTCTGGAACAACAATTGGTATGGCCGATTATCATATGGAAGATTTGGTGTACGAATTAAATTACCAATCCGCAAAAATTGCAAGAGAAGTGGCAAATGAATTTACAGTCAAAAACCCTGAGCAACCTCGTTTTGTAGCTGGTTCCATTGGTCCAACAAACAGAACTGCTTCCATGTCGCCAGATGTAAATGATCCGGGCTATCGTGCCGTAACTTTTGACGATTTACGCATCGCTTACAAACAACAAGTTGAAGCTTTAATTGATGGTGGATCGGATGTACTTTTGGTTGAAACTATTTTTGATACATTAAATGCAAAAGCGGCACTTTTCGCTATTGAAGAAGTAAAAGAAGAACGAAATATTGATATTCCAATTATGGTTTCAGGAACCATTACAGATGCTTCTGGAAGAACTTTATCTG
>JBIPOM010000237.1:0-3894 GCA_044379175.1 Flavobacterium sp.
TCAATTAGGTGAGAAATTCGCTATTGCAAATAGTTTATCGGTTACAAAATTCATTCCTAATTGGCAATTATATGGCAAAGGTGCTGGTGAAAAACGAAATATTGAAATGGCAAAACACGCAAATGGTCTTATCGCCTTTTGGGATGGTAAAAGCAAAGGCACCAAAAACATGATTGAAATTGCTAATAAGCACAATTTAAGGTTATGGGTAATCCGAACTGATTTATAATTTTTTAACATAATAGATACAAATTATGAAATATCAAATAATAATTCTCGTTGCATTAATGATTTCATCCAATAGTGTTGCGCAATTTTCTTATTATAAAATCCAGTTTCAAAACTCTTTATTCTCAATTCAAAAACTTAGTGATGATTCTAAAGATGGGTATGTTGTTTACTTGCCTGAAAATGAAATTAGTGAGTTCTTATTATATGGAAAAAGAGAGCCAATAAAAAAAGTCCCTTTTGAATCAGTTATTGATGTCAACGGTCAATTAGTTCAAAAATATGAGTCGCTATCAGAAGAGGCATTGTATTGTAAATCATTTGAAATTAATAAAAATAATGATGCATTTGATGGTAGTGTATATTATTACAATTACCCAATTTCAATATCGGGTATTTTACCTACTAATAATTTTGTTTTAAAAGATGGAATCTACATTTTAGAATTTTATTCTAACAATAATTTTATCGAAAGTAATTTCATTAAAGTTGAACAAAACATACTAATTAAACTCTAATATCTATGGAAAAATTAATTGACAATTCATTGTTAAAAAGTGTAAGTGAAATTTATGAATATAAGGATAAATTTATATTTCAAAATCCTGAAATTGAACAAAAACTTGAATCGGATTTAAATTCTGTAGCTGATTTTTTTGCAATTAAAAACAAAGTAGCTGCTGTATTTTCAATAATTATATGTGATCAATTAAGTGGTGAATCCTATTCAGTAACCAGGATAATGAAAAGTTTAGGATTTAAACCACTTGAGTTTATGGAAACTTTAGAGGTAATGAAACAATGGAAATCAAAAGGCTTTCTTAGGTCAACTATGCGAAGAAGTTCGCGCCCCACAAATGAATATGTTTTTACTAAAGAGGTAATTGACGCGGTAATCTATAATGATATTTTAAAACTTAATGTTGAAATTCCAGAAAATCAAAACGAAGCATTTTTAAATATTAGATCTTATATAAATAATGTGCTAGCTACAGTTGAAAAAGACTATGTAGTTGAAGTGTTAATTAATTATGTTCATCAATTCAAACAGTTTGAATTGATCAAAGAGATATTTGACAATGAAGCTATTAATGAAATTGAAAAAGTAATTCTGTTTTACATTATTGCCTATTCTCAGTATGGTGTTCAGGAGTTTGACTTAGACTTAATTTTAGAGTATTTTGATGATGAATCAAATTTACATTTTAGATTCAAACAACGAATTTCAACAGAAAAATCTAAATTATTTACTGATGGTTATTTAGATTTTGAAGTACCTGGATTTATTGATTTTTCAATTGTTTTGCCAGGAGAGAAATTAAAAAAACATATAAATTATGACATTAACAAATCAGAAAAAACTACTTTTTCTACGAAATATTCTACCTTGATTACGCCAGAATCTTTAGAAATAACTAATTTATTTTTCAATTCAGATACACAAAAATCAATTGATGAGATTTTGTTATTAACCTCCAATTCTTTTAGTGAAGTAATGCGAAGATTTGAAGATAATGCAATTAATCCTGGTTTATCGATGCTATATTATGGTATGCCAGGAACTGGAAAAACCGAACTTGTTAAACAAATTGCCAAATTAAATAACAGAATACTATTACTGGTTGATGTAGCCTCAATTAAATCAAAATGGGTAGGAGAGAGTGAAAAAAACATAAAAAGGGTCTTTAATGAATATAGGCAAGCTATGAAGTTTTATGATGAAACACCAATATTGTTTTTTAACGAGTGTGATGCATTAATTAGTAAACGCAATTATGTCCAATCCTCTGTGGATCAAATGAATAATACAATGCAAAATATTTTATTGCAAGAACTTGAAGATTTTAAGGGAATTTTTATTGCAACAACCAATTTGATTCATAATATCGACAAAGCTTTTGATAGACGTATTTTATACAAACTCTATTTGGATGAGCCAGAAAATGAAACCAGATTTAAAATTTTGAAAAGCCATTTTCCGCATTATAGTGATACGCTTTTATTGGAAATCAGTACTAAGAATAATTTAACTGGAGGTCAGATTCAGAATTTAAAAAGGAAATTTTTAGTAGAACAAATACTTTTTAAAAACGTTGAATCTACAGAAGAAAATTTCAGAAACTATGTAGATAATGAATTAAACTTTCGTAAAAATAAAAAAAGATCAATTGGTTTTTCTTAATTCAATTCTAATATCGCAAAATCAACATTTAAATTAATTCAATTAATAAATAATTATGGAACCTATATCATTCTTAAATAGTTTAAAACAATTTGATTATAAATTGAAATTCAAATTGTTTATTAAATTAACAGCAATCATTTTGGCTTTAAATTTGACTTACATATTATTTTTCGCAATTTTTTCAAGCGACATTGCAACAACTTTATTTATATACAATCCGTTGTTTAGCCCTTTCATTCATTCAGGGTTAGAACATTTATTATACAATTTACTTTTTTTAGTATTGGTAATATTACCAGATTACAACAGCAAGTTAGGATTAAATAATTTAGTTAAATTATCACTATTAATTTCATTTATCTTATTTCCATTGGTATTAATAAACATTACAACTCCAATGATTGGAATATCTGGATTGTGTTATTTATTGTTGTCACGAGTTTTGTTGACAAGAAAAGCGTTCCCGAAGTTAAATATTGGCGTTTTACTTTTTTTCTCTTTTTATGAGTTTACTTCGTTGGGCAATAGTGATTCTATTTCTCATTTGTGTCATTGTTTAGGAATAACAATTGGTGTAGTTTCAGTTGCAATAAATAAAAAATGGATTTTTAAACAACATCAAACTCCAAAATTCATTAGTAATATCAATAATTAATCATGAAAAAAATAATTGCAACATTGGTCTTAGTATTCGTACTAAATTCAAATATTCACGCTCAGAATAAAGAAGAAATTAGAATAAAAGAAATGATTACTTGTGATCTTTCATATAAATATAATCTAGAAGAAGACGCATCCTATAAAGACAAAACTATTCAAAGAGTACTGCTCTATTTTGAGGGCAAACCAACGCCATTGGATGGAATTCAAAGCCAACATATTTTTGAGCTTCCTATAATGGGAATTGATTACAATGAGGGAGAAACCTATAATTTAAGAAATGTTTCTGACGCTTTATTAGAAGGAATTGAAGACGTTTATTCTCTTGCGGGTTCTGATGTTATATCAGCTAAGATTAACAAGTATTGCATTGAATTTGTTACTGTTAAAGAAAAAAGAGTGGCAATTGTAACCCTAATAAACACCGAAGATTCTAAAGAAAGATTAAATGAAATGAATAGACAAATTGGTTTATGTGAACCTAATAATTAAAAATGAAGCTAGATTATATTAAAAACCCCTAACGTTTGTTAGTGTTTTTTTGTAGCGAAAGGTCGATGGGCAACTTTATATTTTTGACCATATTATAATACTTCCTCACTTGAAAAAATCCTCCTTTTTTGTAGTGATGGTAAGGCTTAAAGCTACTAATGATCTCAACTTCCTCACTTGAGCAAATTCACGCTTATAAATTCAAATACTATAAAAAAAACCCTCACATCTAATACTTAAGAAGTTAGGGTTTATGTTGTAGCGAAAACGGGAGTTGAACCCGTGACCTCAGGGTTATGAATCCTGCGCTCTAACCAACTGAGCTATCT
>JBIPOM010000049.1:0-14261 GCA_044379175.1 Flavobacterium sp.
TTACTTATTTAAAAGTCTCATGTTGGCTGATAAATTATAATAACATTTTGTTACCCACTTCAACTCTTTTCCGTTTCGAGTAAAATGCCAAGAACTTGAATCACTAAATAAGTGCCATATAACAAAGAAAAAAACAACAAAAAAAATAAAATTTACAGCAATAATCAATAGTGAATGCACATAATTGATAACTCTAACAAGTTATTAATGAATACATTTACAACTTCAAAAGTAAATTTTTGAAATTAAATTTACATTAAAATGCAAGCGATATGGAATTTAAAAATGTTAAAGAAATTTTAGAATTATTATTGATTAAAAAAAATAATTTTATCTTAGAAAAAAACGAACTCGATTTATTAAACGAATTACAGTTTTTGTTAGCACTAGGAAGTACTTTTTCAACAAATCAGGAAAAAACTGAGTGTAATTGTCCGCTAAATGAAGCAACCATTGAAGACGAAATAAAAAGAAACAAATGTGGAAGTTGTGGCTTACCACTAGATATTGCATAGAGTATCAATAATTTTAACGAAAGTGATGCGTCCAAAACTATGAAAACATTTTTTAAAAGTTACTTAAAGAATAAAACGAATTTAGAAGGACAGCTACATAATAAAGAAATGATTTTTTTTTATAAGCAACTTTTAAAAATGAAAAAAAACAGACCACATCTAAACACATTTTACATCTTAAAAAAGTGTTATCCAGCACTTAAAAACTATAGTAAAAAATGTATTATCGAATATGAGAACACAATTACTAGTAACCACTAAAAATTTCGAATTACTAATTGATAATAAGAATGTCTTTTTCGAGTTAGAAGATATTCAAAATATAGAATTATATAAAAAAGTCAACTGGAAACATTTAGCTTGCTATTTTATATTTCTTTTTAGCAGCACCATACTTTACAAAGTGTATTTTAACTTAGAAGACATTAATATGGTACTTTTAAATTTACTAATCTTTTTGATTTATAATGATTTTATTTATAAAGCAATTGTTGAAATAAAAATTACTATTAAACAAAAAAAATATCAATTTAAAATAGTGAATACAACTGATATGACAGAATTTACATTATTGTATGAAGTATACAAATGCCATATAATCAATAATCAACTTTTTGAAAACACTGTAAATTAGCGGTTATTTTTTACAATCAGATTTGAACTTTAGCGATTCATTCACTGTATTTTCAAAAATCTTTAGAAATTAGACATGTGGGCATTTTGTTAATTCTAGACAGACATTTCCCAACAAAATCTTTCAAAATAGAATAAAAAAACTAGACTGTTTCGTACCAACTAAATTGATCTTTGATAATTTGATCTTTTTCCTTTTTTAAATACTCTAAATACGCAAGTGCTTGTGGACTTAGATTTTTTCCTTTCAGCCATATTAAACTCCAATTGGATTTTATAGGAAGACCTTGAATGGAAATAATTTTTAATTCTTTATTTTGAATTTCTTTTCTTATCCCAATTAACGGCATTATGGAATTTCCTAGGCCCGCCAAAATAGCTTGCTTCACCGCTTCATTAGACGTTAATTCTATTTTCTTTTCAATATTAATGGCGTTTTTTTCTATAAATCGCTCCATAGCCTGTCTGGTGCCTGAACCACTTTCTCTAAATAACAAAGGGCGCTCATTAAATATTTTATCTTTAGTTGTTTTTTTATCCGATATAACATTAGAAGTATTTGAAGCCACAAAAAATAATTTATTTTGCATTAAATCAATTTTTTCAACATTCATTTTTTCAGGTAAAATAGATACTAAGGCAAAATCAATTTCATTATTATGCAAACTTTTTACCACTTTGTTTTTATTAGTAACATCCATTTCTAGTTCGATACCAGAATGAAGTTTTAAAAAATCAGTTAAAAAATAGGGCATAACATACTTACCCGTTGAAACAATCGATATTTTAATTTTTCCAAACAATTCGCCTTTGTATGCTAATGTTTTAAAATTAATTTCATTTACCTGCTTAATAATTTCTTCTGCAGCATTTGCAATTTCTCTACCATATTCTGTTACATAAATTTTTCGTCCAATAATTTCCGTTAATGGAATTTCAAATTGATCTTGAAAATTTTTCAACTGTATTGAAACTGCTGGTTGTGTTAAATGTAATTCTTCAGAGGCTTTTGTAACACTCTGTAATTGCACCACTTTTAAGAAAATTCGTAATTGATTTAATGTATAATTCATAAATATATTTTATGGTATATATAGCAAATATAAATAAAAATATATAAATATTAATATAAAACTTTGCAGCAGAAAAAATTAAGAAAAAATTAAGAAAATGAAAAATAAAATAACAATACTAATTGGTGTAAGTATCGAAATAGTTTCCTTGTATTTTATTTTCACTACAACAAATATAGTACTTCAACAATTATTTGTAGGAATTGCGATAATCATGCTTTTATCACTATTGAAAACAGTGTATCATTTAAATCAACAAAATTATGGAAATTCAAACAAAAATTAATGTTATTGAAGGCAGTTACTCGCCTACAGATGCTAAAGAATTATTACTTGATCAATGCAATAAGAATATTACATTGCATAAAATAAAAAACTTTAGTTCGCAAATTCGATATGGTATTGAGGATACCGAAGCATTACAACAGATTGATCAACTAAAAGATAACGTTTCTTTAATTTCTAAAATAGTAGATTATGCTGCACATGAAAATAAAAAATTAAGAATTCATTCATTTATAGAAATAACCTATGAAGAATAATTTTGATTTTTTTTCAAAAAGAAATCTTTTGATTGTTACGATTCATAATAAAAATGAAGTCCTTTCCCCATTACTTGAAACAAATTTGAAGGTAACGTGTAAAGGTTTAAAAAAATTTAATACCGACAGTTTAGGTACTTTTAGCGGTGAAATTGAACGTAAAAAAAGTGCGTTAGATACCGTAAGAGAAAAGTGTTTACAAGCCTTAAAAATTGAAGGTTATGATTTAGCTGTCGCGACAGAAGGTTCTTTTGGCAATCATCCAACATTGTTTTTTGCAGCAGCAAATGAAGAGTTCATACTGCTTTTAGATTTAAAAAATAATATAGAAATTACTGAACGAGTGTTGTCATTAGAAACCAATTTCAAGATGGCAGAGATACGTTCAAAAGAAGAATTATTTGAATTTGCAAAAAATGTACATTTTCCATCTCATGCAGTAATTATTAAAAACGCTAAAGAAAATTGGAATAAAATTGAAAAAGGAATTCAAAATTTTGAAACATTAGAAGCCGCATTTACAGAATTTACACAAAATCAAAAATCGTGTTTTATAGAAACGGATATGCGCGCTCATATGAATCCAACACGAATGAAAATTATTAAAGAAGCTGGTGAAAAATTAATTCAGAAAATAAAATCGACTTGCCCTAGTTGTAATTACCCAGGATTTGGTATTGTTAGAACCGAAGCCGGACTAAAATGCGAAAATTGTAATATGCCAACCAAATCTACTTCTGCCCACATATACCAATGTAAGCACTGTGATTTTGAAAGTCAAAAAATGTTCCCAAATGGAAAATCAACTGAAAACCCTCAGTTTTGTGATTTCTGCAATCCCTAAAAAGTATGATAAGTAATAAAATAAGTAAAGCGGTACAATTTTTAAACCAAAATGAGGTTATTGGATTTCCAACTGAAACCGTGTATGGACTAGCTGGAAATGCTTTTAGTGAAAGTGCGATTTCAGAAATTTACAAAATTAAAAACAGACCCACTTTTAATCCATTGATTGTTCACATTAAAAATGTAGAACAACTAAAAACTATTGCTCAAGATATTCCTGAGATGGCGTATAATTTAGCAAATGCATTTTGGCCTGGTCCTCTTACATTAATACTAAAAAAACAATCTCATATTTCAAATTTAATTACTGCGAATAAAGAAACAGTGGCAGTTAGAATGCCAAATCATGAAGTAGCACTTGCATTGTTGAATCAACTTGACTTTCCATTAGTAGCGCCTAGTGCAAATCCGTACACACAAATAAGTCCAACTAAAGCCATTCACGTTGAAAAATATTTTAAAAATCAAATAAAAATGGTTTTACAAGGTGGTACGTGTAGTTCTGGTATTGAATCTACTATTGTAGGTTTTGAAAACAACAAAGCTGTAGTTTATAGATTAGGTGCCATTTCAACAGAAGAAATACAAAAAGTAACTGGAAATATCAAAGTTAATAATGCCGAAAGTAAAACACCAATTGCCCCTGGAATGACATTAAAGCACTATGCACCAAAAACATCAATTTTATTGACCAGAAATATTTTAAGTGAAATAGACTGGAACAGCACTAAAAAAATCGGTTTACTTTTATTTAATACACCAATTTATGATTTTAATCCAAAAAAACAAATTGTTTTATCAGAAGAAAGTAACTTAAAAATTGCCGCTGCCAATTTATACGAAGCCTTACATAAATTAGATGCTATGAAATTGGATTTAATTATAGCGGAAAGATTTCCTGAATATGGACTTGGTCTTACCATAAATGACCGATTAGAAAGAGCAACTAAAACAACAATTCTTTAAACTCAACTATATGAATTTCAATTTATTAACTGAAAACCTAACCAATCCTGCATTATTATATTTTATACTTGGAATTGTAGCGGTCTACTTAAAAAGCGATTTGAAAATCCCTGATAATTCCTCTAAATTTATTTCTTTATATCTTTTATTTGCGATAGGATTTAAAGGTGGTCAAGAATTATCCCATGAAGAAATTACAAGTGAAATTATTTGGGCCATGCTTTTTGGAATTGCAATAGCACTTATTATTCCATTTTATACATTCTTCATATTAAAAAGAAAATTAAACATTTATGATGCAGGAGCTATAGCCGCTGCTTATGGTTCTATTAGTGCCGTTACATTTGTAACAGCTTCTAACTATTTAGAATCACATCAATTAGAAGTTCATGGCTACATGGTTGCGATTATGGCGCTAATGGAATCGCCAGCTATTATTATTGGATTGGTACTTATTTCGATTTACAATAAATCAGACACCAATACAATAAACAAATCAAATATACTAAAACATTCACTCACTAACGGAAGTGTTTTACTAATACTAGGAAGTTTAATTATTGGGTTTTTAGCAAATGCAAGAGACGCACAAGGCATTCAGCCCTTTACTAATGATTTGTTTAAAGGATTTCTTGCGATATTTTTATTAGATATGGGAATTACAAGTGGCAAAAAATTAAAATCATTTTTCGATCAAGGCTGGTTTCCACTTTTGTTTGCTATTATTATTCCTTTACTCAACGGAAGTATTTTTGCATGGTTAAGCAGTTTTGTAACAACTGATATTTCAAACCGATTTATTTTTGCCATTTTAGCAGCAAGTGCTTCTTATATTGCTGTTCCTGCAGCTATGAAAATTACGGTACCAAAGGCAAATCCAGGTTTGTTTCTTCCCATGGCTTTGGCTATAACTTTTCCTGTAAATATTACTGTGGGAATGCCTTTATATTTTTATATTGTCCAAAACTTTTAAATGGTACACATGACAAATATCATAAATTCATAGTTTGAATGTCCCTAATTTTGTGATAAATTCATAAAATTATGACAACATTAATACAGAAATATAATGTTCCTGGACCAAGATATACAAGCTATCCAACAGTTCCGTTTTGGAATGAGGAACAATTTACAGTAAAACAATGGACAGAAAATCTTATTGATACTTTTAAAATTTCGAACCAAACAGATGGCATAAGTTTATACATTCATTTGCCCTTTTGCGAAAGTCTATGTACTTTTTGTGGTTGTAACAAACGAATAACAAAACGCCATGAGGTAGAATTACCTTATATACAAGCTGTAATAAAAGAATGGCGTTTGTATTGCAATATATTTTCAAGAAAACCGAATATAAAAGAAATTCATTTGGGAGGCGGAACGCCAACTTTTTTTTCAACAGAAAACTTAACTTTACTTATTGAAGGCATTTTTGAAACGGCAAACAAATCTGAAAATTATATTTTTAGTTTTGAAGGACATCCTAACAACACCACAAAAGAACATTTGCAAACATTATATAATTTAGGTTTCAGAAGAGTAAGTTTTGGCGTACAAGATTATAGTGAAAAAGTACAATTTGCTATTCATAGGATTCAATCCTTTCATAATGTATCAAAAGTAACTTTATTAGCGAAAGAGATAGGATATACCTCTGTTGGTCATGATTTAATTTACGGTTTGCCTTTTCAAACTGTACAAGATGTGGAAGATACTATTTTAAAAACCAAATCGCTTTTACCAGATAGAATTTCGTTTTATAGTTATGCGCACGTGCCTTGGCTAAAAGGTAACGGTCAACGAGGTTTTAATGACGAAGACATTCCTCAAAATGATGCAAAAAGACAATTATATGAATTAGGAAAGAAAATGCTACTTGAAATTGGCTACATTGAAATTGGTATGGATCATTTTGCTCTGTTTAATGATGAAATGCTTACCGCTTTTAATAACAAAACATTACATCGAAATTTTATGGGATATACCGCTTCGAAAACTGAGCTAATGATTGGTTTAGGTGTATCCTCTATTAGTGACAGTTGGAAAAGTTTCGCACAAAATGAAAAATCGTTAGAAAGCTATTATCAAAAAATTAATGCCAATAATTTACCTGTATTTAGAGGCCATCATTTAACTTCCGAAGATATGATAATTAGGAAACATATTTTAAATTTAATGTGTCATTTTGAAACTTCTTGGGATAACAAAGACACCTTTTTTCCAGAAATAGATGATGTTTTAGATTCTTTATACGAAATGCAATTAGATGGCTTACTTTACATTGAAAAAAATACATTAACTGTAACTGATATAGGAAAAGCATATGTTAGAAATATTTGTATGGCTTTCGATTTAAGATTAAAAAGAGCGGTGCCACAAACAGAATTATTTTCGATGACAATTTAATATTTACAATTATGAATTTAAGATTTGGGATTTGAGATTTGGAATTTGGAATTTAGGATTTGGAATTTGGAATTTGAAATTTGAAATTTTAGATAACAAATTAATGGCAATTCACCGCTGACTGAATATGTAAATTCATAGTGCTTGGAGAAAAATAAGGAATATTTAAGCCAAAACCTCTAACAATAAATAAAATTCCCATAAAAATCATAAGAACAGGAATTGCTTTTTGAAATTTAGCGTAAAAAGTAAACGAGGTGCTTTTAAAAAAATTTACAACAACAGCCATTAATGGAATGGTTCCCAACCCGAATAAAATCATATACAAACTGCCTAAAAAAACATGATTCATAGCCATTGCGCCAAATAAGGCTACATACACCATTCCACAAGGTAAATACCCATTAAATAGACCTATCAAAAATAACGATTTAAAGGTTTTATTTTTAAATTGTGAACCCAATTGAGATTTTACTTTACTGATAATACTATAAATTGGCTTAGAAAAATTATATGCTGCAAATTTTTTCTCTGGAACAACAGCAACAATAATCATAAGTATTCCAACAACAATAGAAAGCTGTTGTTGAAATCCTGCGAAGAAAAACCCAGAACCCAAAATCCCAAAAAGTAAACCTAAAGAGGCATAAGCTACTACCCTGCCCAACTGATAAATAGCAATTTGTAGCCATTTTTTTAACGAATTATCCTTATCCACTGGAAGCATCATGGCAATTGGTCCACACATGCCTACGCAATGTAAACTACTTATAAAACCAAATATTAGTGCAGAATAAAGCATTTTTTTAAGTGATTAGTGAATAGTAATTAGTGAATAGAGTTTTAAATGTTTGACTGAGCTTGTTGAAGTCTTTATGAAATCAAATCGTAAATCGTAAATCGTAAATTAAAAATAAACAGTTTCTTTGTTTAAATACGACAATTCATCTACTTGCCAATTTATAGATATTTCCCAAAGACCGCCAATCAATTTATGATTAGGTATGAGCATTATTGGACTTGATAAAGAAATTTTCATTTCAAAATCCAACTTTTGATTAGACGGTCTGTATAGGGAAATAGTTCCTTTTATTTTTTTAAAATCTATATCTGTAGGAAAATAAATTTGTATCCCTTCAGCAGTTTTTGCTACTTTTAATTTAGTTTTTAAGGCATTAGAAAGATTTTGGCTTTCAATATCACCTTGTACTTTACTTTCTTGTTTATAATAATCATCAGCTACTAATTCATTATCGTATTTTGAGTTTGATTGCACCAAAAACACAAAAAACAATATAAACGTCATAAAACTTCCAAAACCAATAATTACTCCTGTTCCCCAATTAAATTTCATATTTGTTTATTTTATTTATATTATTAATTAAATGTTCTTGGACCTAAGAAATTAGTCGTGATAGTTTCTATAACTTTATTTCCTTGATGTACTTCTATATTAATCTTTGTATTGTCAGATTCTAATATTACCAATGGAATTTCAACAAATAATGTTCCTGTTGCAGCATCGGCTTTTTCAACATGTAAAATTGAATTTCCTACTAATTTTAGTGTTCCTTGTTTTGGATGAATTAACTTAAATGTAATGTTTTTTAAATTGTCATTCGTTTTGTTAATAATTCTGTAAGTATAAACATTACTAATGTTTTTTCCTTTTTCTTCGTACAACTGACCCGATAATCGTAAAATTTTAGTATCAACTTCTGTTCGCAATAAAATCATGGAAACCATCACGGTTGTCAATATCACTAAAACAGCAATATACCCTTTCATCCTTGTGGTTAATTGGAATTTTTCTTTTTTTGAAATTTCTACTTCACTTGCGTAACGTATTAATCCTTTTGGTAAGTTTACTTTCTCCATCATTAAATCGCACTCATCCATACAAGCCGTACAATTAGTACATTCTAATTGTGTTCCGTGACGAATATCAATTCCAGTAGGGCAAACATTTACACATTGATGACAATCAATACAATCGCCAATTTTTTGCTCTATTCTGTCTTCATTTTTTTTGAATTTAGCTCTTCCATTTTCGTTTTCTCCACGAACATAGTCGTATGCTACAACAATGGATTTATTATCTAACAAAACACCTTGTAACCTTCCGTAAGGACAAGCTATAATACAAACTTGTTCTCTAAACCAAGTAAAAACAAAATAGAAAATTCCTGTAAAAATGGATAACACAACTAAGGTTTTTATATTACTTAGCGGACCTTCAACAATCATCGCTTCAAGTGTATCACTTCCTACCAAATAAGCTAAAAACACATTGGCAATACAAAAAGAAATAATCAAAAACACAAACCATTTTAGTACGCGTTTTCTAATTTTTTCTGCGTTCCATTCTTGATTTTCCAATTTTATTTGAGCACCTCTATCGCCATCTATCCAATATTCAATTCGTCTGAAAACCATTTCCATAAAAATAGTTTGCGGACAAAACCAACCACAAAATATACGACCAAAAGCTACAGTAAATAAGGTTAATCCAACTACACCAGTAATCATCAAAATTACTACTAAATAAAAATCTTGTGGCCAAAACGGCATTCCAAAAATATTGAATCTACGATCTATTACATTAAACAATAAAAACTGATTGCCATTTATTTTAATAAAAGGGCTGGAAAGTAAAAATGCCAATAATGCATAACTTACTAATTTTCTTCTATCGTAATATTTTCCTTGCGGTTTTTTTGGAAAAATAAATTTCCTATTTCCTTTTTCGTTTATAGTTCCAATGGAATCACGGAAACTATCGTCTTCAATATTTGACATCTTTTGTTATATTTAGCATTACTGCTGAAACAAAATTGGTTTACAATAAAGCAAACCCAAATTGTTAGTATTTATTTTTTTCAATCGTATTATCTGCCACCTCAACTTTTTCAGTTGTAGCACCTTCTTCTTTCCATACTTCCCCTTCAGGTGCTTTTCCTCCAACAGGTTTTGTGCCTTGAAGAGATAACACATAACTAGCCACTTTTTGTATTTCAGTTGGTTTTAAACTTTCTTTCCAGGCTACCATTCCTTTTCCTGGTCGACCACCTTCGCTAAGTGTTTTAAATAAATTTTTAATTCCACCACCTAAAATCCAGCTTGTATCTGTTAAATTAGGACCAATTGCTCCACCTCCATCAGCTTTATGACAAAGCACACAATTGGTTGTAAATATGGCTTTTCCTTCTGCAAGAGCAGCTGGCTCTGTAAGTAATGTTACTTTATCTACATTCATTAAATCTGGAGCAGTTTTGTTGTATTCTTCTACTTGCTTTTCAGCTAAAGTGTTATCCATTACATATTCTTGGTCTTGTGTGTAATCTCCAACAATATGAAAACGAACTAAATAGACCAACGCAAACACAATTGTAGCATAAAACAAACCCTTAAACCAAGGCGGCAGACCGTTATCTAATTCTTTAATTCCATCATAATCGTGATCTAATTGAATGTCTTTTTCGTCTTCAATTGGTTGTAAAGCCGAAATTTTAAACATCCATTTTTTATAGAACTCAGATTGTGTAAATGGTTTTGCTTTATCAATATCAAATTGCACTTTAGCTTCTTCTGATAATAATTGATACGACACATTGTCAACGGCATTCAGTATCACTTCTATTACAATAAAAATGAAAATTAATAATACGTGCATTAATGGCACTATTGGATATTTTACAAAAGCTGGACGGTCTCCAGAATCAATAAAATATTCTGATAAAGCAAAAACAATTAGGTAAAAAAACGGAAACCTAATGTAAACTGGAATATATTTTCTCATAATCTTGTTGTTTTATTTCTCGTTAAAAGGTAATTCACTCATAATTTTCACTTGTTCTTTGCTGTAAGACAAAGCATACACTAAGTAGGAAATAAAAATGGTAAAGAAAATTACTAACGATATTATTGGATAAATTTCTACTCCATTAATTCCTTCTAAGTTGTGTTTTACAAATTTCAACATAGTCCTATTTTTTTACTTTAATATCAGTTCCTAAACGTTGTAAATAAGCAATTAAAGCTACAATTTCTCTATCTTTCATTTGTACGAAAGTTTCGCCTGTAAGTTTTGCTTTTTCTTTACTTGCTGCATACGATTTAGAAAAATTTGGATCGGTTTCTAAACCTTTTTCAATTTCTACAGCTTGTTTTTCAATACTCATAAATGCATTAGCGATTTCGGCATCTGTATAAGGTACACCTAACGTTTTCATCACACTCATTTTTTTCTGAATGTCGTCATGTTTCATTTTCTTATTATCAAACATCCATTTGTAAGCAGGCATAATTGAACCTGTAGTTGTTGCTTGTGGATTCCACATATGGCTAAAGTGCCAACTATGAGGATATTTACCACCTACTCGCATTAAATCGGGACCTGTTCTTTTTGAACCCCATAAAAATGGATGATCATATACATATTCTCCAGATTTTGAATATTCACCATAACGTTTTACCTCACTTCTAAATGGGCGAACCAGTTGCGAGTGGCAATTATTACAACCTTCTCTGATATACAAGTCTCGTCCTTCTAATTCCAATGGTGTATAAGGTTTAACGCTTGTTATCGTTGCGATATTTGATTTCACAATTAACATGGGTACAATTTGAATTAATCCACCTATTGAAACTGCCAAAACTGTTAAAATGGTAAATTGAACGGGTTTGCGTTCTAACCAAGCGTGTACTTTTTCATTTCTCAATCGGCTTGAAGCGATTACTGGCAATGCAACTGCTTCTGCTTCTTCATCTGTAACTGCAGAGCCTGCTTTTACTGTTTTAATTACATTATACACTCCAACTAAAACACCTGTTAAGTATAACACACCCCCAACTGCACGCATGGCATACATCGGCATAATTTCCACCACAGTATCCATAAATTGTCCATATACTAATGTGCCGTCTTCATTAAATTGTTTCCACATTAATGATTGTACAAAACCAGCCACATACATAGGTAAAGCATACAAAATGATACCTAATGTTCCAATCCAAAAATGAAAATTGGCTAATTTTTCTGAATATAATTTTGTTTTTGTAATTCTTGGTATAATCCAATAAATCATCCCAAATGTCATGAAACCATTCCAAGCTAATGCACCAACGTGAACGTGAGCAACAATCCAATCTGTAAAGTGTGCAATCGCATTTACGTTTTTAAGCGATAACATAGGTCCTTCAAAAGTGGCCATTCCGTAGCCCGTAACTCCAACTACAAAGAATTTTAAAACCGCATCTGTTCTTACTTTGTCCCACGCACCTCTTAAAGTAAGTAACCCGTTAATCATACCTCCCCAAGATGGAGCAATCAGCATAATTGAAAATACCACACCTAAATTTTGCGCCCAATCTGGCAATGTAGAATATAATAAATGGTGCGGACCTGCCCAAATGTATAAGAAAATTAAAGACCAAAAGTGGATAATTGATAATCTGTATGAATATACCGGTCTGTTAGCCGCTTTAGGTAAATAATAGTACATTAATCCTAAAAACGGAGTAGTTAAGAAAAATGCTACTGCATTATGACCATACCACCATTGCACCAGAGCATCTTGAACACCTGCATAAACAGAATAACTTTTTGTTAAAGAAACAGGTATTGCAATACTGTTTACAATATGTAACAAAGCAACTGCAACAAAAGTGGCGATGTAAAACCAAATCGCTACATAAATATGACGTTCTCTACGCTTAATTATGGTTCCAATCATATTAATACCAAACGCTACCCAAACTAAAGCAATAGCAATATCAAAAGGCCATTCCAATTCGGCATATTCTTTTGACGTGGTGATTCCCATAGGTAACGTGATTGCTGCCCCTAAAATAATAAGTTGCCAACCCCAAAAGTTAACCTGACTTAAAAAGTCGCTATACATTCTGGCTTTCAGTAAACGTTGTAAAGAGTAATATACTCCTGCAAAAACGGCATTACCAACAAACGCAAATATTACTGCGTTGGTATGTAAAGGTCTTAATCTACCATAACTTAACCACGGAATACCGTCTGTTAGATTTGGAAAAAGATAAAATAAAGCCACAAGTAGTCCTACTGACATTCCGACTACTCCAAAAAGTAGCGATGCATAAATAAAATTACGAACGATTTTATTATCATAACGAAATTGTTGCATTTCCATAATTAATGTTTATTTAGTTTTAGTTTTTTTTAATTCATCGTCAAAAAGCATACGAACCGAAGGCGTGTAATCATCATCAAACTGACCGTTTTTTACAGCTAATATGAATGTGATTAAAAACACAATGGCTATTAAGATGCTAATGGTTATAAGAAAATATATGATACTCATACCTCTATAAGTTTTAAACAAATTTAGATTAGCTTGGTGAGACTAAATATGATATTTGTCATGTAATGAAATTATTTTTATAAACGATTTGGAATTTAATGTTTGTTGTTTATTGTTTATTGTTTTTGGAATTTGGAATTTGGAATTTGTTGTTTGTTGTTTGTTGTTTGTTGTTTTTGGAATTTGGAATTTGGAATTTGTTGTTTATTGTTTATTGTTTTTGGAATTTACGATTTGATTTTTTTTCCATAAAACTTGCTCAATATGGTTACAAAGCTCACAATAGTAATGGCGCTCATGGGCATTATAATCGCAGCAAACAAAGGAGATAATTTACCTGTTAAAGCAAAAGCTAATCCTACTGAATTATATAGTAACGAAAGACCAAAACTCATATAAATGGTTTTCATTGCGTTTTTAGAATACTGAATATAATAAAACAAATTTTGAAATTGCGAAGCATCCATTATACCATCACAAGCGGGCGAAAAGACATTTACATTTTCTGAAAGTGCAATTCCAATATTACTTTGAGCTAAAGCGCCAGCATCATTTAACCCATCACCTACCATCATTACATTTTTTCCTTCGTTTTGAAGTTTTTGAATGTAATCTAATTTTTGCTCTGGTTTTTGATTGAAAACTAATGTAGTATTTTGAGGTAAAACGGATTTTAAATAGTTCTTTTCGCCATCATTATCACCCGATAAAATGACAGTTTTGTAATTGTTTTTATCTAACTGATTGAATAATGTATTTAACCCTTCTCTATATTGATGGTTGAAGGCAAAATACCCTTTATATTCAGATCCAATTTCAATATGTACTTTAGTATTTTTATCTTTTTCAATTTCTAATTCTAAATTCATTAAGTGAAGAGAACCTATTTTATACATGTTATTTTCAAGTGAAGCTAACATTCCTTTTCCTACTATTTCTTCGTAT
>JBIPOM010000192.1:0-3848 GCA_044379175.1 Flavobacterium sp.
TTCACGGTGGCTATTTATTAAGTTTAATGGATCAAATTGCTTTTGCTTGTGCTTCTAAATATTGTGGAAGTTATTGCGTAACAGCATCCGTTGATACTGTAAATTTTTTGAATCCCGTTGAAATTGGCGAACTTGTTACCTTAAAAGCACGAGTAAATTATGTAGGCAATAGTTCTATGGTTGTGGGTATTCGTGTAACATCTCAAAATATACAAACTGGAAAAGTAAAACATACCAATTCTAGTTATTTTACTATGGTTGCAAAAAATAATGCGGGGGAAAACGTAAAAGTTCCTAAGTTGATTTTGTCAAGTTTAGATGAAGTCAGATGTTTTTATGAAAGTATTAACAGAATTGCTTCTAAAAGGGAATATTTAGAAGAAGAAATTACCTTAGATTATTCTTCGGAAGAAGCACTAAATAATTTAGAAAAATATAATGTTATCCTTAAATTAAAATTATAATTTTTTTGTTGAAAAAAGATACCCCTAAAAGCAATAAGCTTATAGGGGTAAATAAAAATAAAACATTTTATATACTGTTTTTTATTGTAAAATTAAAGTGGTTGAATATGATTTGTCGTCAACCAATACTTTAACTAAGTAATTCCCGGAGCTTAAATTACTGGTAATAATTTTATTTTCTATTCTAGAAATGTCTTTTTGCAAAACTTCTTTACCTAACATATCAAATATTTTTACAGAAATGCTTTCGATATTACTTGGTAATTCAATGGCGAAAATTTCATCAGCTGGATTTGGATATAACTTAAATCCTGCCATATTAAATGAGTCGGTACTCAATGCAAATGTTCCTGAAACACCATTTCCTCGTGATTGATGTTGATTTAAGGTTAAACTACTACCTAAAGCCCATATTAGATTAATTGAAGCAGTTGAATTTGTGAAAGTGTAATCAGCACCAGATGTATCACCTGTTGTCAATGCTCTAGTTGCAATTATAGTTCTAGTAGTTCCTGAAACTTGATTTGAAGTTGTAGTCCAGTTTTGAGTTCCATCTGAATTTGGAACATTTCCAGATCCAGTAAAATTTCTATCCGTAAGAGTTGCTGAGGCTCCAGAGACAATCACACCATCGCCAGAAGAAAACATAGAAGACATGCCAAAACCAAGACCCATCCATTTATCTGAGGGACCAACTAAAGTCATCGTCACAGTGGTTGGATTAGTATCAAACTTCACGGTCATTCCAGTTGTAAGGTTAATTATACCTGTTGAATGATTTTGAGCACTCATAATAGCACCCAATGATAAAAAAATAGTTAGTAAATTTTTTTTCATAGTTTATAAAAATTAGTTAGTAATTTAAAAGTTTAATTATTTCCTGTTTATTACTCATTAAGGCATAATCTAGGGCATCTTTATAATAAATATCTTTGATTTTTAAATCAGGTTTAGATAAAAGTAATAATTTTATTATTTCTATATTTTTAGTATTAATAGCCATGATAAGTGCGGTTTGACCATTTGAATCTTGTATATTTATATTTGGTTTTTTATTTAAAATTAACGAGACATATTCAACATTTTCTTTTATCACTGCGGCCATCAAAGCAGAACCATTTTTAGATACTTGATTGATATTTTTTACATTATCAACTAAATAGTGAAATACATTAGAATTTCCGAAATAAGTTGCTAAAATCAATGGGGAATGTCCATTTTTATCTACTTCATTTATACTATTTTCGTTAATTTTGACACACGCTTCAAGTTCTAATAAAGTGCCCTTCTTTGAAATCTCAAAAATATTTTTTTGAGCTATAGAATGGGTATAAAAACATATAAATAATAAACACCATTTCATAATTAAAATCTTTTAAATTAAAAAACTCGAATTAAATTAAAGCCAAAAGCAATTTTTCCATCACTCCAATTTCCTGTAGTGTTACCTAAATACCCAGATTCATGCATAGCCTGAGAGTTGGTAAAATGCATTTGAAAAACATGGCCACCTGTTTCTAAATCAAAACCTACAGAAAGGGGGTTTTTAAAAACTGAATTAGAAGCACGATTTAAATGTGCCGCATAATCCATATTAAACGACCAACGTTTCGTAAACTTATATCTGCCTCCTAAACCAATAGCAAATTGACTATTATCTTGAGAATTATTGGCAACATAATTTTGATGAAAATGGGTAGGTGCAATTTCTAATGATAAATTATCATTGAATTTTCTTGAAATTAAAATTTGATTTACATAAGCCAATCGGTCTGTAAATTCTAATTTAGGCAAAACTGATTTCTCTAATTCGGTATTGATTGCCAAACTATTGAAACCGACAATTTCAAAAGGAAATCCTTGTTTTTTTTGTCCAATTAATCGATATTTAGTTGCAAATTCGTATGTTTTTTGAAAACCCGACCTTGAGGCATGAAATGTAATACCATTAGTTAAACCATATACAAATTGCAATCGAGTATTGGCTTCATCCAATCCAAAAAAATCTTCAAACCCTTTATCTAAATAACCAAATCGGTGCGCCACCACAAAATAAATATCTCCTTTTGCAGCTAATTTTGTAGATTCAAGATTCACGATTTTTAGCGATTTAAATGCTGCGGTTACTAATTCGTTATTACTTGACATGGTATCAATTTCTTTTAACAAATCGTCTTGTGCAACCATTATCATAGGCACAATGCAAAATAATAAAGTAATTTTCTTAATCATAATTATTTAATTTCAGCTTGGTCTATTTTTACTTCACCTAATAATGAGTCAAACCCTATAACTCTTCCTTGTATTTTTACCATTTTATTTCTTTCAACGAGTTCGTTTTCTCTCAATATAACAAATATCTTTTCATCTAACACTATCGTTTTGTTTGTGTTTTCGAAACTAGTTATTTTTCCTTCTATCAGTATTGATTTATCCAAATATTTTAAGTTAGCTTTAGTTTCATCTTTAGTAAAATCATTAAGAATTTGATTTGAGGCAATTGAAAAAAAAGGCTTTTCCTTCGAAATATCTCTATGTTGATGATATAAATATTTATATAAAATGACTAGTAAGACAAAAACAACAAGTGCTCCAATCAATATTTTTTTCATTTATTTTTAATTTTCTATATACAAACTTATTAATTATTTTGTAATATTGTGTAAATAAAATAATTTTAACATGAATAAAGCTCATTATTTATTTTTAATTCTCTTTTTTTTTATTTGCGGATGTAGTAACAATTCAGAAGATGATTTAACTATTCCTGTGACTAATAGTACCACTAAATATACACAAAATATTAAACCTATTATAGATAATAATTGCGTGGCTTGTCATGGCGCGATCCCCTCTGCGGGCGCACAAACATCTTTGGTGACTTATAATCAAGTTAAAGAATCGGTTCTTAATTATGGACTCATAGATCGTATTTCTAGAAGCCAGGGTGCTTCGGGACTTATGCCATATCAAGGCACACGACTTCCTCAAGCCACTATTGATTTAATAGCAGATTGGAATATAGACGGACTTTTAGAATAGTTATTTTGATTTCATTTTTAAATTCTTTAATTCTTTAATATGAAAAAAATTATCCTTTTATTTTGGTTGCCTTTGCTTAGTATAATTCCAATTCAAGAGAAAAAAATCACAAAAACAGGGACAATTAATTTTGAGGCTTCTGTGCCTTCTTATGAAGAAATTAAAGCTAAAAATAATGCTGTAACTTGTGTCATAACAAATAGTGGTGAAATTGCTGTTTTAGCTTTAATGAAAGGCTTTCGTTTTAAAATTGCTTTGATGGAAGAACATTTCAATGAAAATTATATTGAAAGCTCCAAATTTCCTAAAGCAACTTTTAAAGGTAAAATTGAGAATTTTGAT
>JBIPOM010000193.1:0-3833 GCA_044379175.1 Flavobacterium sp.
GAAGAAGTATTGGTTGAAGAAGCCATTGGTGTTAACAATGAAATTGTTTTATATAACGATGATGTAAATAATTTTGATCACGTTATTGAATCACTAGTTAAAATTTGCGACCATACTTGGGAACAAGCAGAACAGTGTGCTATTTTAGTGCATTACAAAGGACAATGTACTGTAAAAACAGGAGAATTACCAAAACTAAAACCACAATGTGCTTCCTTGCAAGATGCGGGTTTAAGTGCTGTAATCATATAAAAAAAATCGACCAATTGGTCGATTTTTTGTTTTAAGAAGTTATTTTTCCAAAAGCACAACTTACATACGATTTGGCTTTGGAAGTTAAAGTATTGGCTTCGCCGTCTTCAGGATAACCAATATCGGCTAACGCTTTCTTCACTACATCTAAAGTGTGTGCTTCTGTATATTCAAAAGTAACGGAATTGTCTTCCACTTCTATACTAACTTCGGAGACATCATCTAAAGCATTTAATTTTTTTGAAATCGTATTGGCACATCCGCCGCATTTCAAATTTTGTATATGAACTATTGTTTTCATTTTAAGTATTTTACTTAGTAAATTTACAAAAAGTAATTAGATAAAAAACTGATAAATATCACTTTAACAAAAAATTAATCTGGCAATTCATTTTTAAAAATTCCATATATATAAGTACCTAATAAAACATAAAATAATACGATCAAACTAGATAAAACACCATTTCAAATTAAAATAGAAATTAGATCTGCAAAACAACCCACTAATCCCGAGTCTAATCCAAATATGGCACCTCAATAATGTATCTTGGATAAGAAAAAATTGTCTTGAATATTAAATTCTGATCCTTAAAAACCTTGAATTACTTCCAAAATTTGTGAAATAGTATTTAATGAATTGCTATATTTGTTTCGATTTTAATGACTACCTTTTTTATATAAAAAGTAGTATTTAAAATTAAAACAGCTCTTTGCAGTCGAAATATTTAAAACCGTTTTTAAAGATACAAAAAATGAATAAATTTAAAATAGAATTTAAGTGGGCAATATACTACACATTTTTAGGAATTATGTGGTTTCAACTAGAAAAATACTTAGGATTTCATGATACAAATATTGCCAATCATCCTATATTTACAAATTTAGTATTTATTTTAATATTCGGAATTTACATTCTTTTTTTATTAGACAAGAAAAAAAACTTTTTCAATAGGAAAATGACTTGGCAACAGGGGTTTCTTTCTGGTGTGATTTTAGCTATTTTCGCTATGATTTTAACTCCATTTGCACTATATTTTTCTTTAAAGTATGTGAATCCTGATTTTTTTACAAATATGATTAACTATTCAGTTTCTGAAGGGATGAAACTAGAAAATGCTCAAGCTATGTTTGACATAACTGCATATATGATTTTTGCAACTTTTGGGACATTATCTTTTGGTATCATATTTGCAGCTTTAGCAGCATTACTAGTAAAAACTAAAAATAATTAATTATGAGAAAGTTAAGCCTACTTAGTATCCTACTTGTACTTTGCGTTTCTTGTGTAAGCACAAAAAACACAATACAAAATATAGATGACACGGCGGTATTGCCGAAAATTGTTGCAGAACAGTTTCAATTGTTGGAAACAGCCACCGATATGCAATATGGATATAGCGAATTTTATCCTATAAATTTAGGGTTTTCAACTTATGAAAATAGTAATAACCTAAATGTTAATCGTTTTTTTAATAGTTTTACCGGTACTAATGGTGAGAAAGTAACATATAAACTACTTGAAACCTGTTGCCCATTCCCAAGTAAACAAAATAAAATGGGCGCTGGAACTTTAGTGTTATATGAGATTTATTTAGATGGCAAACCATCCAATAAATATATATATATCAATACTTTTGAAAAAGGCAAAATTATGTGTCCAAAAGGATTTTTAATTAAAAAAAATGAAACTTCTAATAACTAAAACGCCAACCTTTATTATCTTTACACCTTAAATTTTTACATTATGAACTTAAATCATATCCCACAAATTAAGCATACGAATAGCGGTAATTTTTTTGTTTTAGCTGGGCCTTGCGCCATTGAAGGTGAAGAAATGGCATTACGAATTGCAGAAAAATTAGTTTCAATTACGGATAATTTACAAATTCCATTTGTTTTTAAAGGAAGTTTCAAAAAAGCAAATCGTTCAAGAATTGACAGTTTTTCAGGTATTGGAGATGAAAAAGCATTAAAAATATTAGAGAAAGTTTCAAAAGAATTTGGTGTACCAACTGTTACAGATATTCATACTAACGAAGATGCAGCAATGGCAGCAGCTTATGTTGATGTATTGCAAATTCCTGCTTTTTTAGTTCGTCAAACGGATTTAGTTGTCGCAGCTGCCAAGACCGGCAAAACTGTGAATTTAAAAAAAGGCCAATTTATGAGTCCAGAGAGTATGAAACATGCTGCTCAAAAAGTAAAAGATTGTGGTAACGATAATTTTATGATTACAGACAGAGGAACCATGTTTGGCTACCAAGATATGATTGTAGATTTTAGAGGAATTCCAACTATGAAAGAATTTGGAACAACTGTTTTAGATGTAACACATTCTTTACAACAACCCAATCAAACTAGTGGTGTAACTGGTGGAAGACCCGATATGATTGAAACTATCGCTAAAGCAGGAATTGTAACAGGTGTAGATGGTATTTTTATTGAAACCCATTTTGATCCTGCAAATGCTAAAAGTGATGGTGCAAATATGCTACATTTGGACTATTTTGAAGGATTAATGAAAAAGTTAGTTGCTATCAAACAAACCATAAATACATTTTAATTTCCAGATTAAGTTCTTAATGAAAAAAATTCTAACAATTGTTCTTACAATCATTTCAATTACCATTTTTGCACAAACTGAAAATCTAATAGATCTTCCAATTCAAAAAGAAAAATACACAGCAAATAACAAAGGAAAAATTTTTATTTATTGGGGAGGAAACAGGGCATTATATTCAAATTCTGATATACGATTTAGTGGAGCAGATTATGATTTTACACTTTATGATGTACCAGCACATGATAAACCTAAAGGGTATCATATTGATTATATAAATCCATCAAGAATTACTATCCCACAAACTAATTTCCGAATGGGATATTTTATTAACAACCACTATACTATTTCTATTGGATGGGATCATATGAAATATGTTATGTATCAAGATAAAGTAGTTAGTTTTAGCGGAAATTATCCAAACGAAGGCTCATTTGATGAAAGTGTATCAGGAAACCAAGTCTTACTTACGGAGAAGTTTTTAACTTTTGAACATACAGATGGTTTAAATTATATTCATCCTGAAATTTCACGTGTGGATGACATTTCAAAATGGTTTAATTTACCAAATACAGATAAATTTCAAATTAATTTATCAGAAGGTTTTGGTGTCGGAATCTTGTTACCTAAAACGAATACAAAATTATTTGCTAAAGAAAGATATGATGAATTTCATTTATCTGGATTCGGTATTTCTGCAAAAGCAGGGTTAACCTTTACATTTTATAAACATTTTTTCCTTCAAACCGAATTGAAAACGGGTTATATTGAAATGAACGACATTCGTACCACATTTGATGTAGCAGACAAAGCACAACAAAGTTTTTGGTTTTTACAAAGTATGATTGCTTTTGGTGGTATATTTATAATATAAAATACAATTTAAAAGGAGAATGTGGTAAGTATTTATCACGTTTTTTTTTTAATTAAAAAAGACATTTCATTTAAAGAAATTGAGTTCCCTTCTTTTTCATAAAAAAAAAATTTAATAATTATTACAAAAGATTTGGTTACCTGAAAA
>JBIPOM010000194.1:0-3795 GCA_044379175.1 Flavobacterium sp.
ATATAAGACCCTTTAGCATAAGAAATTTCCATAGCTAATGGGTGAGGAGAGGTTTGTGCTTGATATTTAAAGAAATCGTTTAGCATGGTTTTGGGTTTAAGGTGAAGGGTTTTGGGTAAAAAACTCTTTATATAATTAATAATAAATAATAATTGACTTAGAATATATATAGTTAATAATACCCAAATTGTTTTTTCAATTTTCGAATTGAAATCTGAAGAATTAATCAAGCTTGTTATATCTTGAGGTTCGGGACTCTCTTGTAATAATATTATTAAGATTAGTATAGAAACTAAAGAAAAGATAGATATTAAAATGTGTGTTTTAGTTAGATTTTTATTTAATTGTTTGATTCTAATAAAATATCCGAATGTTATAATTAAAAAATAAATAATAGTAGCAGTAAGAATTATCTTTTTTGAAATTATAAAATATGTGTTGTTAAAACTTAAAGATATACTTTCCTCAAGTTTAAAAAAAATGATTGCACAAAAAAATATACCAAATAGAAATAAAAGGGAACTGATATAATTAAATGAATTATAATTTATTTTCATTTTTTACTTTTTACTTTTTTCCCATAATCCGTTGTTTCTTTTAATACGGTCATAGGTTTTTTTTCTTCTTTTTCTTTCTTTTTGGTTTCGATTTTTACTTTCTCGTCAATGGCTTTTTCTTCCGCTGGAAAAATATCTTCTATTGAATTGATTTTTTCATCTATTCGCCAAATGAAACCTCGGAGTCGCCTTGCGTTTTTTGGAAATTCTTTATCTGGATAGGTATCGCTTAAAATTTGTTTGAAAGAAGTTAATTCTAAAATTTTATTATTTTCTAATTGCATATTGATGCTACTTGAAACACCTTTATCAATTCCCACCATTTCATTTTTATCGTTATACATAAAATAAATTTTCTCTGTATTTTTAATTAAATCTACTTCGTATAATTTGTTATCTCTAAACTTACCGTATAAAAATTGCCCTTTTACTTGATTGAAATTGTCTTCACCGATAGTGTCTTTTTGAACCAAAAAGGCATTATTTAGTATTTTTAAAGAATCTAATTTTTCGGTTTTATTATTTCCAATTAAATGAATTACATCACCTGTCATTTGGTTATCGGCATTCCATATCACAGGTCTCCCTATGAGTTTTGTGAGTTGTGTTTTGTTGTTAGAATGAATGGAATCGCATTTTCCACTCATATCCGTTTTAAAAAATCGCACATTGTTAAAAGCTCTAATTGTTCTATCTTCTTGCGGACCTGTTACCAATATTTTTTTTCCGTGTAAATACATAGTATCTTTTTCTACTAATGTTTTTACTAACGCTTTTTTGGTAATAAACATCGAATCTTTTTTCGTCCCGCCAATATTTCGGTACACTTCTGCGTAATGTCCGGTAGCAATCATATTGTTTATGGTATCCGTAATTTTTACATTATTGGTCGCTTTTGCAAAATTTTTCTTTCGGTCGTAATTTATTATTTCGCCTTCTACTTTCCGATTGTTATAAACGATATTAGATTTATCCAAAAGCCTTCCAACATCATTTTTGGTGTCGTAAAAAGCATTTGTAGTGTTTATCACATTCTCTTTACTAGTAATCGTACTTGGTCCGTAAACATAGGCATGACCTGAGTTATCATAAAAATCTAAGTTGTTTGTTTTAATTGTTACTTGCGGATTCACAACGGTAACAGCCGTTTTGAAAACGTATTTTTTATTGTTTATATAGTATCTTCCTGATTTACTTTTCAAAGTGTTTTCTTTATTTAGAATGGTTCCCCAACTTCTGTAATAGGCTTCTTGTTTATTTCTGTCAAAGTAAATGGTATCGGTTGTTAAATTAGAATCGGGCGAACGCAAATTGACATTTCCAGTTGCAAATGCTTGAAGTGTTTTTCCATTGTATTCCGCATAACGGCTATTCATTACAATAGTGTCGCCTTGGTTTAATTGTACATTTCCAAATGCTTTTACATAATCTTCATCGGTATAGTGATAGGCTTTATTGCAATTAATTAATACACCATTATGTTGTACTTGAACATTTCCTGTAAATATAATGGCACCTGGAATTTCATTTTGATTCTTATCGATAAAATCAGAATGTAAAATTTTTATTCCATTTGGATTGGTAGGAGCAATCGGTTGATTAATAATTTGAGCATTTCCAACCCAAATAAAAAACACCAAAACGACAGCATATAAATATTTTCTCAATTTCTCAATTTTTTGTCAAATTTAAGTAAAATGTAGAATAATGAATGCGTATTAAGAATATTTTATGGTTTTTTAATAAGACGTAGCTTTTGCCACAAAGTCACTAAGGCGCAAAGATTTTATAAAAAATTATGTTAAGTTTACTATAAAACTATTCACAATCTTAAATATTTTGGAGAGTTTAGGGTATAAAAAACCGCAGATTTGTAGATTTTATTTTTAATCTGCGAATCTGCGGTTTTAATATATGAGTTACTGAAACGAGTTCAGTTTGTCAAAATTTTGTAACTTATCTTGTAATTGTTTGAGTTCTATCAGGTCCTACAGAAACTACTTTTATAGGTACTTCTAATTCTTTTTCAATGAATTCGATATATTCTTTTAATTCTGAAGGCAATTCTTCATACGTTGTCATACCTGTTAAATCGGCTTGCCAACCTTTCATTTTTGTATAGATTGGTTGCACGTTTTCTGGTTCTATGTTGTATGGGAAGTGATTTAAAACTTCTCCTTTATACTTGTATGCGGTACAAATTTTTAGCGTTTCAAATCCGGATAAAACATCACCTTTCATCATGTATAATTCGGTAACACCATTCACTTCAACAGCATATTTTAAAGCCACTAAATCCAACCATCCACAACGACGAGCACGTCCTGTAACTGAACCAAATTCGTTTCCGATTTTTGCCATATTGGCGCCCACTTCATCAAATAGTTCAGTAGGGAAAGGGCCGCTTCCTACACGAGTGGTGTAGGCTTTAAAAATTCCGAAAACTTCTTTTACTCGGTTTGGTGCAATTCCCAATCCGGTACAAGCTCCAGCAGCAGTAGTGTTAGAAGAAGTTACAAATGGATAGGTTCCAAAATCTACATCTAATAAAGAACCTTGTGCGCCTTCGGCTAAAATAGTTTTTCCTGCTTTTAATGCTTTATTTAAATATTCTTCAGAATCAATGAAAGTTAACGTTTTTAATTCTTCTACTGCTGCGAAAAATTCAGCTTCCATTTCTACTAAATTATATTGCAATTCTACATCATAAAAAGCTATCATGGCTTCGTGTTTGTCAGCTAAAGCACGGTATCTTTCTTTGAAATCAGCCATTTCTAAATCGCCAATTCGTAAACCATTTCTACCGGTTTTGTCCATGTAAGTAGGGCCAATTCCTTTTAATGTAGAACCAATTTTTGCTTTTCCTTTTGAAGCTTCCGAAGCGGCATCAAGTAAACGATGTGTTGGTAAAATTAAATGTGCTTTTCTTGATAAAAATAATTTTGATTTAACATCCAAATTAAATTTTTCTAATCCTTTAATTTCGGTTTGAAAAACCACTGGATCCATTACTACGCCATTTCCAATGATATTTACATTGTTTTTATGAAAAATTCCAGACGGAATGGTTCTTAAAACGTGTTTAATTCCATCAAATTCAAGTGTGTGTCCTGCATTCGGACCACCTTGAAAACGCGCAATAATATCGTATTTTGAAGTTAATACATCGACGATTTTTCCTTTTCCTTCGTCACCCCATTGTAATCCAAGTAGTAAATCTACATTCATTGTGTTGTTG
>JBIPOM010000195.1:0-3792 GCA_044379175.1 Flavobacterium sp.
TTAATGTGTTCACAATACTAATTTTTAATTAAACATTCCATTCCTATTCCCAAACTTAGGGATTAGGGGTGCAAAAGTACAATTATTTATTAAAATTACAAACTCTAAACTAAAATTCTTTTCTATTCATTTTGAACTTATTATTAGTGGTCATAAAATATATTCATTTTATAAGGTTCTTTTCGCTGATTTTTTATATTTTTGAATCTGAAATAGTATAAAAATGAAATCCAAAGCCACATTAAAAGAATTAGCCAAAGAATTAGGTGTTTCTACTTCTACAGTATCTAAGGCATTAAGTAACAGCCCAGAAATTAGCGAGCTAACTAAAATAAAAATTAAAGAATTTGCACTGCTGAAAAATTATAAGCCAAACAGTGTTGCTAAAAATTTAAAAAACCAGCGTTCCTATACTATAGGAGTAATTTTTCCAAATATTTTAAATCCTTTTTTCGCAAAAGTATTTTCTGGAATTGAATTATATGCTAATGAAAAAGGATATAATTTAATTACTTGTACTTCTAATGAATCTCTTGAAAAAGAGAAACAGATGCTCGAAATGTTAGACAACGGAGCCATTGATGGTTTTATTTTAGCTTTGGCTGAAGAAACGCAAAAAGAAAATAATTTTACACATATATATAATGTATTGCGTGATGGAACTCCAGTAGTTCTTTTTGATAGAATTGCACCAGAATTAAAATGCGATAAGGTTATTGTAGATGATTTTGATTCAGCTGTAGAAGCGACACAATATTTAATTGATACCAATTGTAAAAAAATTGCTCTATTTTCTTCAATTAATAATTTGAGTGTAGGAAAATTAAGAGAAAACGGATATAAAGAAGCGTTGCAAAAAAATAATAAGAAATTTGATGCAACTTTAGCTTTATTGACCGATTCAGATGAAGGTTTTGATGAAAAAATGGGAAAACTTATTTTAGATAAAAAACCAGATGCAATCTTCGCAGTTGATGAATATGCTGCCGTTGCTGCAATGAAATTTTGCTTAAAAAACGGATTTCATGTTCCAAATGATATTTCAATTATTGGTTTTGCAGATGGCTTATGGTCAAGAAGAATGACGCCAAGCTTATCTACAGTTAGTCAACACGCGCCAGAAATTGGTCAAAAAACAGCCGAATTAATCATCAAACGAATTGAAGAAATTCCAGATTCTGAATCTGAAAGAATATTCGAAACTGTCATTATTAAAACAGAATTAAGAAAAAGAGATTCGGTTAGAAAACTTTCTTAATCCTGTAGAATCGTAGAATTTTTTTAAAAAACTGGTTTAGAGACTATAAATTCCAACTATTTAATTGCTGGATTGCATGATACGCAGTCAAATCAAAATGAACGGGTACTATAGAAATGTAATTATTAGCTAACGACCATTCGTCGGTGTCTTCACCATTGTCGTGGTTTACAAATTTTCCAGTTAACCAATAATATTCTTTTCCCATTGGATTGGTGCGCTTGTCAAATTCTTCCTCCCAAGTGGCTTTCGCTTGACGACAAATTTTTATTCCTTTAATTTGGTCTGTTTTTGGAAAATTTATATTTAAAACAACGCCTTCGGGTAAGCCGTTTTCTAAAACTTCTAAAACTATCTTTTTAATAAATGGTTTAATGTATTCAAAATTTGCATCCCAACTATAATCGCATAAAGAAAATCCGATAGAAGGAATCCCTTCAATACCACCTTCAACTGCTGCACTCATCGTACCAGAATAAATTACATTTATAGAAGAATTGGATCCATGATTGACGCCAGAAACACATAAATCTGGCTTGCTTTTCATCACTTCATGTACGCCCATTTTTACACAATCTACAGGAGTTCCAGAGCAACTATAAGCATTATTTGTACCTAAAAAGTTTGGAATGTGTTTCAGTTCTAATGTACTATTTATGGTTATGGCGTGACCCATTCCGCTTTGTGCACTGTCAGGAGCAATGATGTAAATTTCACCTAATTCATGCATGACTTCCGTTAACGCTTTTATGCCTGGAGCAGCAATACCGTCGTCATTAGTAATTAGAATTTTTTTCATTTTACAATTGTGTTAAATTATTTGCTAATTTATTACAAATTATGATTTATTTGCGGATTAAAATATTAAATTTGTTATCTTGTTTTTTAACAAGTATTACAAGAACTATTTGGCACGATTTTAGAAGTTAAAAATGAAAAAAAGTATAGAATTTATGAAAAGAAATTATAGAGTTTTATTAGTTGTTGGGATAGTAGTTGCGGGATTATGGAGCTTTATTCCTTCAAAAAAAGTAACTGGTGACGATAAAGATAAAATGTTAATTGAACTGTTGTCGTTTGTGTTAGAAAAAGGCCATTTTTCACCAATTGAATTAAATGATGAATTTTCAAAAAAGGCGTATGCTTCTTATATTGAATCTTTAGATCCTACTAAACGTTATTTTATTCAATCAGATATTACTGAATTTCAAAAATATGAATTGGCTATTGATGATATGATTCGTAGCAAAGATTTGACATTTTTTGATTTAACATACAAAAGATTAATGCAAAGAATGAAAGAATCGAAAGTGATTTATACAAACATTCTTTCTAAACCATTGGATTTAAACGATAATGAAACCATCAATGTAGATTATGAAAAACTGCCTTATGCAGCTACTATGAAAGACTTAGATCAGCGATGGAAAAAACAATTAGAGCTAGCTATTTTAAGTGATATTACAGATAAAGAAGACATTCAAAATGCTTTAAAGGCTGGAATTATAGATGATACGAGTGCTATTAAGGAAAAACCAGTAGAAAAAACCGAACCAAAATCTTTTGAAGAATTAGAAAAAACAGCCAGAAAAACAACTGAAAGTAATTTGAATAATAATTTTAGTTTTATTGCCGAGTTAACTCGTGAAGATTGGTTTTCTGTTTATATCAATGCCATTGTAACACAATATGATCCGCATACTTATTATTTTTCTCCAGAAGATAAAGAGAAATTTGATGTAAGCATGAGTGGAAAATTTGAAGGTATAGGTGCGCGTCTACAAAAGAAAAATGAAGGTATTGAAGTGTCGGAGTTAATTAGTGGAGGTCCAGCTTGGCGTGGTAAATTATTAGAACAAGGTGATATCATTATTAAAGTTGCTCAAGCTAATGAGGAACCAATTGATATTGCAGGTATGCGATTAGATGATGTGATTAAAAAAATTAAAGGACCGAAGGGAACTTTGGTAAAACTAACAGTAAAAAAAGTTGATGGTACCGTAAAAGTCGTGCCAATTGTAAGAGACGAAGTAGAAACAGAAGAAACATTTGCAAAATCTACCGTGGTGGAAAAAGATGGAAAGTTATTTGGAGTGATTTATTTACCTAAATTTTACCAATCATTTGAAAACAAATCCAACCGAGATGCTTTTAAAGATGTAGCTATTGAGGTAGAAAGATTAAAAGCCATGAACGTTCAAGGTATTGTAATGGATTTACGTGATAATGGTGGGGGGTCTTTAGAAACGGTAGTTAAAATGACAGGTTTATTTATTGAAAAAGGACCTGTGGTTCAAGTAAAACCAGCAGGAGGGAGAGCTCAAATTTTACCTGATACTGATTCTAAAGTACAATGGGATGGACCTTTAGTGGTAATGATAAATAATTATTCAGCTTCAGCTTCAGAAATTTTTGCAGCAGCTATTCAGGATTATAATAGAGGAATTATTATCGGAAGTAAGCAATCATATGGAAAAGGAACGGTACAAAATGTATTTGAATTAAACGAGTTTGTTCGTGGTAATGAACACGGC
>JBIPOM010000196.1:0-3789 GCA_044379175.1 Flavobacterium sp.
TACTAAATAATCAATTTGGGCTTCTGGATAAGCAAATCTTAAATTTTCACATAAAATAGTACTTACTAAAACATCACCAAGCATTTTTTGTTGTATCACTAGAATCTTCATGATACTTTAGATTTATATTTTAATGCACGTGAGCTAATGAATGTTTTGTTTCTAATTAGATGAAAAACATAATAAAAGTAATACTTTAAAATAATTTTATTCACTTGTAATTTTCTTACAAAAAATAAAGGAAATCCAATAATAGTTAAAAATAATTTTTCAGAAATTACACCCGTAAATAATAAAAAGTGTAATAAAATCGAATTAATTTTAGAAAAATTCGCGTTTATATAAACATGCTTAGAAATAATTACCTCTGCTTTTGTAAGACCTTTTGTAGCAATATTAATTCTTGAAGAACCTCCATGTTTATGATAGATAATTGCATTTTTGTAAACTGCAACTTTGCCTTTTGCATCAATTATTCGTTTACAAAAGTCTACATCTTCCATGTACATCCAATAATCTTCATTCCAACCTTTAACGCTATCAAACCATTTTTTACTTATTAAAACAACTGCTCCAGTTATCCACTCAGGATAGAAAAATTCATTGTTTTCTCGAAATTTAGTTGTAATTTCATGTTTATAAAAAAATCTATATATAGCTCTTGAAATACCAAAAAACGAATAAAATTTAGGCAGTAAATTATATTGATTGTAAAACTTACCGTTTTCATCTACTTGTAAACAAGATAATACAGCTAATTCATCTTGATTTTGCAAATAAGATTCAAAAAATAGTTCTAAGTTTTTACTATCAACTTTAGTATCTGGATTTAAAAACAATAAATATTCTGAGGATGCATTATCTGCTCCTAAATTACAACCATTGGCAAAACCGTTATTATCTGAATTTAATATAAAAGTAAATGAAGTATATTTTTTTCTAAAAAGTTCTAAATTACCGTCATTAGAACAATTATCTACAATAATCACTTCTAATGTCAAATTTTTAGAAATAAATTTATCAAGTGTTAACAAACATTCGTCCAATGCTTGCCAACCTTTATAATTTACTATTATAACAGATAATTTTCTCAAAATTATACCGCTACGTTATATTCGCGTAAAGCATCATTAAGAGATGTTTTTAAATCTGTAGATGCTTTTCTTTGTCCGATAATTAAAGCACAAGGTACTTGAAAATCACCGGCAGGGAATGTTTTTGTATATGTACCGGGAATTACCACTGATCTTGCTGGCACAACTCCTTTGTATTCAACTGGTTCTGTTCCTGTAACATCAATAATTTTAGTAGAAGCGGTTAAACAAACGTTTGCTCCTAAAACGGCTTCTTTTTCTACTCTTACACCTTCCACAACTATACATCTTGAACCAATAAACGCACCATCTTCAATTATTACGGGAGCCGCTTGTAAAGGTTCTAAAACACCACCGATTCCAACTCCTCCACTTAAATGAACATGTTTTCCAATTTGTGCGCAGCTACCAACTGTTGCCCAAGTATCAACCATTGTGCCTTCATCAACATAAGCGCCAATATTTACATAAGAAGGCATTAAAATTACACCAGAAGAAATATAAGCTCCATGTCTTGCCACAGCATTTGGAACTACTCTAACTCCTCTTTCGGCATAATTTCGCTTTAATGGTATTTTATCATGATACTCGAAAATACCCGCTTCTAAGGTTTCCATTTTTTGGATTGGAAAATACATTACAACGGCTTTCTTAATCCATTCATTAACTTGCCAATTTTCACCAACAGGCTCTGCCACTCGGATTGAGCCAATATCTAGTAATTCTACAACTTCTCTAATTGCATTTTGAGTAACAACATCCTGTAATAAGTTTCGATCATTCCAAGCTGCTTCAATGCTAGTTTGTAAATTTGTCATAATAATTTAATTGTAACTAAAAATTTATAATAGTATTTTACTATTTTATTTATTTTACTGCAGCTGCCTTGTCTTTCATTCCTAAAGTTTCATAGCACAATCTTAAGGTTTTTTTCGTGTCTTCATTAGACATATCTAATTGATGAGCACGTTCAAAATAGGGAAGTGCTTTTAAAAACATGGCTTTTCTTTTCAAATTTAACTCGTCGTATTTTTTAATATTTTTTAAATTCGAATTTATTTCTTCTACAATTTTAGCATCATCGTTTAGTAATAAAAAACCAACATTATACTGTAATGCTGCATTATTAGGATCTTTTTCCAATACTGCTTCTATCAATTTTTGATAGGAAACTAGGTCATTATTTCTAAAATAAATGGTAGCATTATCAATTTGTATTTGTAAATCTTCAGGATTTAATTTTATAGCCTCAATAAAATCCAACTTAGCTTGTTCATCATTTTTATTAAAAAAAGATAAAGCGGCTATAGTTTTTGCCAATTCAGCTTCCGTAATCGCAAATTTTCCATTTCCTGTACCATTTAGACCAACGGATTTAATTTCTCTATAATACTTTTCTGCTTCAATAAATTCTGTGCCTTGCATAGCAGTAATGGCAGCATTTTCTAAATTAGATACATCTGAAGGATCTAATTGATAGGTATTGTAAAAAACTCTTGAAGCTTCATTATATTTTTTTGAAGAATTATATATTAAAGCCATTTGAAGAAAAATCGGTTTAAATGTAATTATAGTTTTATTTATATCTTCAGTAAATACCTTTTTTTCAAGATTTGATTCAAAATTAAGCGTTGTACGCATAACCGAAACCATGCTTTTAAATGCTTCAGGTGTAAATATTTTTTGAATCATCATAGGAGCTGGCTGTAAACCCAAACTAGCTACTTCGGCTATAGGCTGCATGGCTTTATAAAAATTTGCGGCTACTTTATCACTTTCAGTAGCAGCCACAGCTTCTAATTTTAAAACGGTTTCTTTGTATTTAGAAAAATCATCAGCAGACAATTGTTCTTTATCATACAATTTTTTTAATGTTTTTAATTCATCTTTTTGAGCATATGTAGTTGTCGCCACAATTAATAAAACTCCTAATACAATTTTTTTCATTTGGTTACTATTTTAGTTTAAAAAAAAGCCCAACGAATTGGGCTTTATAATATTCCTATTCTTCGTTATTGTCTGGTTCAACATCTGAATCATTAGTTTCAGGTGTTTCTTCCTCAGATGTTTCAGTTTCCAAAACTTCTATCGAATTTCCATCTTCATCTAAAGCAATAATTTCTTCATCCTCACGTAGTACTTTTGTTACTGCAGCTATAGAATCTGAACCTTTAATATTAATTAATCGAACTCCTTGTGTGGCTCTACCCATAACGCGAAGGTCAGACACCATCATTCGAATCGTTAAACCTGATTTGTTGATAATCATTAAATCATCATCATCCGTTACGTTATTAATCGCAATTAACGAACCCGTTTTTTCTGTTATATTTAATGTTTTCACACCTTTACCACCACGATTTGTAATTCGGTACACATCTTCACCATCATCGTCAACTAATTTGGTACGTTTACCGTATCCATTCTCAGTTACAACTAAAATTTGTGTTTCATTAATATCGTCTTTATTAACGGTAACAATTCCAATTACTTCGTCAGCTTCATCTTTTAAAGTGATTCCTCTAACTCCAGAAGCCGTTCTTCCCATTGGACGTGTTTTTGCTTCTTCAAATCGAACCATTTTACCAGATTTTCCAGCAATTAATACTTGACTTTCACCATTTGTTAATTTAGCACCTAATAACTCATCGCCTTCTTTAATAGTAATTGCAGCAACACCGTTTACACGTGGTTT
>JBIPOM010000197.1:0-3788 GCA_044379175.1 Flavobacterium sp.
TTCAACATGGCCGTAAACTTTATTTCTATCAACTTTAGAAATCCCGGCGCTCCAAGATTTTCCTTCTATTACAAAATGAATATTCTTTCCCATTTTTATTAACTTTTAAGTTCCCACCCTTTTTTAATATTCTCTACTTTAACTGTTTCAAAAGTGGTTTTCATTTCTTCTTCCGAGTAGTTTAAAAACACATCTTGGTCTAATGGCGAACTTCTATCGGCACTAAAATCGGTGTAAACCACCATATAAGGAGCATAAAGTCCTGTGTTTTCTTTATTGGTTTTGATGCCCATAATTTTTCTAACGGCAGTGGCTGTTTTTCCTTCTTTACAATAAACTTCTCGAAGTATTATTTCGCTTAAAACATTTGATTCCGCTCCTGAAATTTCTTCCTCTGGAGAAACAATTGCATAGGCTTGCAACGCACCAGCATCTTTACTATTGGCTTGTTTATCATCTCTGATTTTTACAAATACAGGTGCAAAACAACTCAATGTGTTGGCTTGGTTAATTATAGTGTATCCATTATCTGTAGAAAAATTTAAAACTGGTTTTCTTATGCTTCCATTGGTCGTGGTGCTATTTAAATCCAAACAAGAAATTTCGACCACCATTTCAGGTTTTACCATTACAAATGCCGTTTTAGCACCCGAAACTTCTGTAAATTCAGAAGGCACTATTGCTTTTTGTAACGTTTCTAATATTGATTTTCGCTCAGCATCTTTATAACCAGTTCCGCATTTTGTCAAAATTTGAAAGTTTCCATCGTCTAGAACAACTCCTAAAAGCAATTCTCGCAAAGTGTTATTCTCAGGATCATTAGTTTCTGCATATCCTAAAACAACAAGGTCTAAGGTGGTAGTTTTTTTAATCTTATTAATGATTCCGTTGGCCGATTTTACTACAGCACCTTCATAGTCATTGGCTACTGATTCATAAAAAGTAACAATGTCTTTTCGGCTTTCAAAATAATTTTGCTCAATGCAAAAAACTGCTCCTGGTTCCTTAAAAAGGTCCTGCATTAATTTGATTTTTTCCTTTAGATCGGTTGTTGGAGGATTCCCTTCTAATTCTAGAACATCAAAAACGCCAAAACGAAGGTCTTGCTTTTCAGGATTAGCAATTGCTTTGGCAACCTCAGCATGTGAAGTCGATTTATTGTCTTTGAAAACACAAATTTCTCCAACTAAAATAGCATTTTTAAGTCGAATAGAACTTGATGTTATTGATGGACAAGCTAACAACTTTCCTGATTTGTTATAAAGTTGAGCCGCTCCGTTAGTAATTACCAAAACACCAAAATAACCGTCGTGTTTTATGGAGCCATAGTAATAATCAGATTCTATTACTTTCATGGCAATAGCATCCGAAGCAATAGGGATGTAGCGGGAAGCTATCTTATCTTTATATTGTTTAATAAAGTTCATTTAGTATGTTAATTATGTTTATAAATAAAAGCGGAATAGAAATAGAATATTAATCTTTTATGCAACGAATAGAGAAACCTTGAGTTTTAAAAGTATCACTAAATACTACATAGTCATAGTTGTATGATAATCTTCTAAACCAAGCATTATTCGAATCAACTTCTGATGAACTCCACCAAAATGCATTAAGACCTTTGCTTATGAACATTCCTTCTATATTCCGATTACCTGCAGGAAGTCCTGTAAATCCACTGGAATTTGTAGCTCCTTTGTTGGGTTTTTCCCAATTCATTTTTCCTTTTTCTTTCATTTTACCTCCTGCCAATGGAATTAAATTGTTTATCTCTTTTCCTCCTAAATTGGTGGTTAAAGTTTTCCATTCTTTATCTGATGGAATATGAAAACCTTCTGGCGCTAATCCTCTTGGGTCATTTACGGCGAACCAATTGTATAACTTTCCATATGTAGTGCCATTTTCATCCTTATTTTCATAGTAACACCAAGCCCCGGTTTTTAAAGTTGCCCATTCGCCTTTATCCTGGACCTGAGGTATTACATCACCGTTTCTGTATTTAGAAACATTCAAGTTTTCAATAGTCCAGACTTGCTTTCCTATTTTTACTAAGTTGTAAGTATTACCATCAATGTCTTTAACTAAATTGTTTTCCATTAATATTGAGTCAGTTTTAACTTTTGTCTTAGTTGTTGTAATTTTTGTTACAGGTGCATCTTTTTTAGCATCTGCTATTTTTTTTGGTTTAGGCTGTGGGTCAATTTCGGTAACACTAACTTCTACATCGCCCCCATCGTCGCCTTCATAGTTTAATTCATAGTGGAAGGTATCTTGTACATACCCTTCAATATCATCCGATTCAGGATCTAGCCTTGCTAATCTTGTCCAATCTTGTGCTTGTTCTTCAAATAAGGCTAGCACCTCATCTTCGCTTTGGTCAGATTCAATAGTAAAAGTAACGGTTACTTCAGCGGTTACTGATTGAGTCAAATAAATTTCAAATTTTGGCATAGTGATTTTTATATAAATATTTATTTTAATAATTTATTTACATTAGAATTAACTTCATTTAACGCAAAATATAATAGTCTGTCAAATTCCCAATCTTCTTTAATTATTTCGCGTCCAATATGATTATTTCTCCACTCAATAATTTCATTTTCATGTTTATCAGAATCCGACCAATTATATCCAAGGTACTTAGAAACTTTTTTCCAATTATTATCAATCGGTATTGAGCCATTTCTAAATTCGGGATGGTACAAATCCATTGGAATGTTCCTTGCTTGCTTGCTTCCAATTCCGTCAATTTTTGTTAAGTTTTCTACAATAACATTTCTTTTAAGATTTTTATCGAATAATATATTAATGTTATTTTCTTGTATTGTTTTTAATGCGGTTAGTATATCTATAATTTTATTTTCTCTTGATTTAAATCTTCCGCCAGGCACAAAACTTAAAAATAATTCCTTTTGTTCAATGGGAGTTAGAATAATTATAGAATTATAATTAGATGCTATACTAAATTCATTAATTTTTTGCCGTTTAATTAATGTCTTTGAATTTGTTCCTACATGCATAAAGTTAGAAAGTATTTTTTTCCAATATTCTTCTGGAACTTTCCATAATTCATTTTTTGAATTTTCAATTTTATTATGAATGGAATTATCGGAATAATCTGCTAGCATAGCATTAGAAAAGAAATCTGATTTACTCATTGTTATTTTAATTTTTAAAATTTTTCCTACTCTTAAGGCTTTTCAGATTACTCCAATTATTATTTTTGTTCTTTTTAATCTTTTATGCAACGAACAGAGAAACCAAATGCCTTATCAAAACTATTACTTTGGACCTTATAATAATTACTTCCTCCTATGGAACGAAAAAAGGCGCTGTTAATATCTTTCTCTGACGAACTCCACCAGTTGCCTCCATAACCTATCTCAGTGAAAGAGCCATTCCAAAATCTAGAACCTCCCGGTTGCGCTGTAAATCCACTACTATTTGTTGCCTTTATATTATTTGATTTCCATAGATCTGTACCTTTCTGTTTCATTTTTTCACCCGCTCCACTATCAGCTCCTCCTAAGCAATCTGTTAATTCAGTCCATTCTTTATCTGTTGGAATATGAAAACCTTCGGGAGCTAATCCTCTGGGGTCATTTATGGCATGCCAATTGTACAACTTGCCGTATATTGCCCCATTATCGGGATTATTATCTAAATAGCACCAAGCACCAGTAGTTAAAGCTGCCCATTCAGCTTTATCCTGCACTTGAGGTATTTCATCTCCATTTCTATATTTAGAAACATTCAAGTTTTCGGCAATCCAAAGTTGTTTACCAATT
>JBIPOM010000050.1:0-13967 GCA_044379175.1 Flavobacterium sp.
TTAATCTTAGTTATTTATTAGTGTTCAAAAATTATTTCTATTTTGAGCCAATGTCGGGAATTGAACCCGAGACCTCTTCCTTACCAAGGAAGCACTCTACCCCTGAGCTACACCGGCTTTTGTGAGTCCAGAGTTAAAAACAAAGTAAATTTGCTCTTAATCCTTTTATTTTATTACTCAATTCTAAAGATTCTACTTAAAAAAAGTTTTAAATAAATTCATTTAAAAAAGTTTGTGGGGAGAGCAGGATTCGAACCTGCGAAGTTTTCACAGCAGATTTACAGTCTGCCCTCGTTGGCCGCTTGAGTATCTCCCCTAACCTTACTTTAATATCAAAAAAAAATACATAAATTCCAATGTAAACTAGAAAATATTTTTATTTATTCTTGATTAACATAATTTCAAAGAGCCAGTAGAGGGACTCGAACCCACGACCTGCTGATTACAAATCAGCTGCTCTAGCCAGCTGAGCTACACCGGCATTTCTATACATAGAAAAAGTCCGCTATTTCTAACGGACTGCAAATGTATGTAATTTATTTATTAATCAAAACTTTTTTAAATCTTTTTTTTAATTAACTATTGGCTCTTAATTTTTCTTTTCTCTTTACTAGTAATCGTTCAAGAGATTCTACAGCTAAATCCGCTGCAGCTTCAAATGTTTTACTGTGTTTTTTTACTATAAAATCATGCCCTGGAACTAGCACTTTTAATTCAACTGTTTTATTCTCCTTTTCACTTACATTCTCAACTTTTAAAAAAGCATCTGACGAAATAACTTTATCGTAATATTTTTCTAATTTAGTCATTCTTTCATCAATAAAATCAACCAATTTTCTGTCGATATTAAAATTAACTGCATGTACATTCACTTTCATAATAATTATAGGGATTTAATTAAACATTACTTGTTTCTTGGATGTGCTTTATTATAAACTTTTTTCAATTCTGACAAACTACTGTGCGTGTATATCTGAGTAGACGACAAACTTGCATGGCCAAGCAACTCCTTTACTGAATTTAAATCTGCACCGTTGTTTAACAAATGTGTCGCGAACGAATGCCTAAGAACGTGGGGGCTTTTTTTTACCTTTTCAGATATAGTACTAAAGTAATCATTTATTAATCGATACACAAACGATTCGTTGATTTTGTTTCCTTTTTTAGATAAAATTAACTTTTCAGGAGCAGTAATAACTTTTAAATCTTTTCGTTTGTCTAAATACATCTTTATAATCTGAGTTGTGCTAGCTATTAAAGGAATTATTCTTTCCTTATTTCTTTTTCCTAGAACTTTTATTGTTTTACCGAAAAAATCAATTGCATTTATTTCTAAATTAATTAATTCTGCTCTTCGTATTCCAGTTGCGTACAATAGTTCAACAACCAGCCTGTTTCGAATACTTTCAAAATCGGATGCTAAAAAATGAATTTCAAATAGCGAATTGATTTCTTTCTCAGAAAAAGGAATTTGAACTTGTTTGGGCGTTTTTAAGGATTTATGTTTTACGAAAGGATTAGTATCAATTTGCTTTGTTTTTAATAGAAATTTATAAAACGATTTCAAAGAAGCCATTTTTCTATTAATTGATGTGGCTGCAATTTTATTATCAGACAATTCTACAATCCAGCTTCGAATTAATGGATAATTCACTTCTTCTAATAAACAAGCCTCGTGGTTTTCAATTAAAAAGATTTGAAACGACATAATATCTTTTTGATACGCGCTCACAGTGAGCGGAGAATATTTTTTCTCTTTTTCAAGATATTCCGAATGAGATTGTAAATTATTAAGCATAAAAAAACCGTTAGATACAAATTTATAATTTATAATCTAACGGTTAAAGTATTTAATCAAAAAATGATGAATTAACTTTCTAAGTTGTCTCTCATGTTTTGAATGTAAGCCGCTTTTTGAATTTTAATTCTGTTTGTTACAGAAGGTTTAATGAAAGCTTGACGCGCACGTAACTGACGAACAGTTCCAGTTTTATCAAATTTTCTTTTATAGCGCTTTAATGCTCTATCGATATTTTCTCCGTCTTTAATTGGTATAATTAACATAATATTGACACCTCCTCTCGTTAAGTGTGCAAAAGTATATTTTTATTTTTAATAATGAATTATAAATTGTAAATTATTTTTAAAACAAACTATTTAACTGCAGGCTTATAATTTTGATTATCGATAATCATTTTTGATAAAATTTCTTTTAAAATTTCAGAAGTACCACCACCAATTGGACCTAAACGACTATCTCTTAAAAGTCTTGCTAAAGGATATTCTTCCATATAACCATAACCACCAAGCATTTGTAAGCAATCATAAATAGCTAAATCGGCAACTTTTGTAGATTTCAATTTTGCCATTGTAGCTTCTTTCACAACGTATTCCCCTTTGTTTAATCTAGCTACTGCAGCATAATTGAATATTTTGCAATGTTCTACTTCGGTAGCATGTTCCACAATTGTATGACGTAAGGCCTGAAACTTATTAATAGTTGTGCCAAATGCCTCGCGTTGCGACATATATTCTATAGTATAATCGATAGCATACTCCGCTCGTGCGTGAGCATTAACTGCCATTATTAATCTTTCAAATGCAAAATGCTGCATAATGTATGGAAATCCTTTTCCTTCTTCTCCCATCAAATTTTCAGCTGGAATTTCTACATTGTCAAATGCAATTTCAGCAGTATCAGAAGCTCTCCATCCTAATTTATCAAGTTTGGTTGCTGAAATTCCTTTTAAACTTGTATCAACTAAAAAAATACTAATTCCTTTATTTCCTAGTGCTGGATTTGTTTTTGCGGCAACTATATAATAATCAGCATATACACCATTAGTTATAAATGTTTTCGAACCGTTAATAACAAATTTATTTCCTTCTTTTACAGCAATAGTTCGCATTCCTGCAACATCACTTCCTCCAAAAGGTTCGGTAACACATAGTGCACCAATTTTATCACCTAATATACTTGGTGTTAAATAATTTTGTTTAATAACTTCACTTCCTTCTGCGTTTAAATGCGTCATTGCTAAATAAGCATGAGCCCACATAGCAGCAGCAA
This sequence comes from Flavobacterium sp., assembly GCA_044379175.1. Classification (GTDB taxonomy): domain Bacteria; phylum Bacteroidota; class Bacteroidia; order Flavobacteriales; family Flavobacteriaceae; genus Flavobacterium. The sequence goes on from JBIPOM010000050.1 coordinate 3,071, forward strand.
AACCGGAAGATTTAATCTTTTGAAGTTCTTCTAAAAAAACAACGGTATAAAACAAATCTAAGTTTAATCCACCATAAGCTTCTGGATAATTAATTCCAAAAAAGCCCATTTCACCAAATTTTTTCCAAATAAAGCGTTCAATGGTTCCTGTTTTTTCCCATTTTTCAATGTGAGGCACTACTTCCTTCTGTAAAAAATCTTGTAAACTTTTTCTGAACAATTCATGTTCTTCTGTAAAATATAATGAATTCATTAATTCGATTTTATAGGTTTATTTTTAGAATTCCAAATATAAGGCTATTATTTTTAATTTTTCAAGTGGAAATTGTTTAACATTTGTTAAATCTTCACTGCTTTTAAATTCACCGTTCATGCTTCTATAAGTTACAATATTCTTAGCTATAGTGTAATTAAAGTAAGGAAATTGTTGTAGTTCTTTTATAGTAAAAGTGTTAATATTTATCTTTTTAATGTTATCTGTAGATTTAATTTGAAATTTTTTATTCAAATCAGTTATCGCTTCTGGAGAAATCCCCCAAATAAACTGCAATTGATCCATGGAAGCAAAACTTCCAAATTTTTCTTTTTCAATAAGGATGCGTAATGCTAATTTTTCGCCTATCATATATGCTTTTTCTAATTCAACTTGATTGGCTTTATTAAAATCTTGCACTACAATTTTATACTCTTTCTTCTCAAATTTTTTAAACTTATTTTCATAATTAGTAGCATATTGATTCGTTGTTTTTTGAGTTACCCATTCTGGAAATTTAAAATAAGGCGCGTAGTGTTTCATCCATTCATTTGAAACTCCTGTTAGCTTTTGAAACTCATCATTTGAATTTACATATTTATTTTGTTTTCTTAATTGATGTAATTTATCAATTTGTATTTCTGACATACCTAATTTGTACCCTTTATAATCAGAAATAAAATTTGGATTAAAGGGATATATCTTATTTGAGTTTTCTTGTACTACTTCTTTTAGACTATCAATTTCATTTTGAGCTAAAAGCCAATTTTTTTCTTCAGAAGTTAGCGCGATTTTATCTGAAACCCCTTGATAATTGGAACAATATATCACCATTTGCAACACACCAATGCAACAAATGAATATAACAATTCCTAAATAATGTCCTTTTGAAAAACGCAACATAACATAATATTTATAAATCAAAAACTGAACTTCGTTTGGTATAAATTAAATCCTTAAGTTTATAAATAAAGGCCAAAGTTAAATAAAAACCAAATCCTAAACCTATTGTAATGAAAGAAATATATACAAAAAATAAGCGCACTTGCGTTGCACGCATTCCTAATTTATCTGCTAACCGTGAAGCTACAAAAAAACCGTTTTTCTCAAAAAAATGAAGCAAGTTATACAAAATGTTTTTATTTTTTTTATTACAAACCAAACAATATAGAGTATAAAGATACTTAGTTTTTTAACAATTGCAAACCCACTGCGCAATTGAGACATTTACTTTTAGAACAAAACTCTTTTTTTAGTTCCAATAAGGATTGAGATTGAAAAGCATTTATAGCTTTTACATTACAAGTAGAAAATTTATCCAGTACAGCATTTTTTTCAGAAGGTATTGATTCCAAAAGCGTAATTAATTCTTCTATATTTAACTTTCCTTGATGTTTTTCATAACTAAATTTCAAAGGAATTATTGTATTGATTAGTAACAAATCTATAAATTGAGTTGTAAGAACTTTAGATTTAAACTTACTTGTTTTTGAAAAATTATAATGACTTTTCCAATATCCTGTTGTTTGACTTTTTAATACATGTTGCAATTGCTGATAGGAAGTCGCTTGAAGAATTTTCAAAAACAAATTTTGGTTGTTTGCTATTAAATTTGCAAATTGGGACAATCGAATGGTTGGAAAATTATCCGGTCGAAGTTTAAAAAATTGAGGTTGTACAACATATTGAGGATGTAAATTATATTTTAATTGAAGAAAATTCCAATTGTTTTTTAACTTTAGATAATATGCGTCTTCTAGAGTATCGTTGAGCATATTTAATGTTCCGAAAAATAGCGCTTCTAATTGTTCCGCTTCAAAACTTTCTTTTCTAATTATTGAAAACGGAATGGATAGAGCCATTTGAAAAAAACAATCGCCATTAGTATTGAGACCGAAATTTTTAGCTATCATTTCAAAAAAAACAGCTTCCCAGTTGTAATTGGTTTCTTGTAATCTTTTATCAATAATTTCTGATTTGCTTTCCAAACGTTTTAAAAACAAACTTTCCAGCCAATTGTTCCAAACAAACGAATCTATATTTGCGATTTGGTTTTCGCAATTTATCCAAGTTTTGGAAGTCATAAGGGATTTGTACTTGTTTATCTCAGAAAGAGAAACATATTTTTTTAATTCCAAAGTTGGAATCTCAGAATTGTCTTTTCTGAAAATTGGAGTGTCATTTTCCCAAACTACATGAAGAATTACGTTTTCATAATTTGCATCTTTTTCATGATTGTGCAAATACCAATCGGAAGACTTAACATGAATTTCAATATTCCCTGCCCATTTTTGTTGATTGATAGAAATTTGAGCATTAAAAATATCAGGCCCTGCATTTTGTAAATACTGTCCAAAATGATTGATTTCTAACTTTTCGTTAAGATGTGTTTTGAGTTGGGTAAACGGTAGTTTTTTATTTACCCATAAATAATGGAGAAATTCTTCTTGCATGGCGTGTATTTTTTAATTTGGCTTGTATTAATACAAATATAAAAAAAACGGATAACATATTGCTATCCGTTTTAAAGAAATATTTATTTAATTTTCTATTTAATAGAACTAATAATATCGTGCTTGGTAATAATATGATATTTTCCGTTTCCTAAATCTACTAAAACAGCTTGATTATCTTTATTAATTAATTTAGAAACTTCATCAATAGAAGCAGAAGCCAAAACAATTGGAAAAGGTTTTCCCATTACTTCTTTAATAGGCATATCAGCAATATCTTTATTTTCAAAATAACTTCTAAATAGATCGGATTCATCTAAACTTCCTACAAAGCCAGTAGTATCAATTACTGGAATTTGTGAAATTTTATATTTTTTTAATCTTTCAATAGCATGAGAAACTAATTCTTCTGTTCGCACAACAATTAATGGTTTGTCTTTATGATCATTAATTAAATCCTCTGCTTTAGTAATTTCTTCTTCTAAAAATCCGCGTTCGCGCATCCATTCGTCATTGTACATTTTACCAACATATCGACTTCCAGAATCGTGAAATAAAACAACAACTACATCTTCTGGTTTAAAATGTTCTTTTAATTGCAACACTCCTTTAATAGCAGCTCCTGCAGAATTTCCACAGAAAATACCTTCTTCTAAAGCTAATTTACGAGTATATACAGCTGCATCTTTATCAGTCACTTTTGTAAAGGCATCAATCAAAGAAAAATCAACGTTTTTCGGTAAAATATCTTCTCCAATTCCTTCTGTTATGTAAGAATAAATTTCATTTTCATCAAAAATACCCGTTTCATGATATTTCTTAAACACAGAACCATACGTATCAATACCCCAAATTTTTATATTTGGATTTTGTTCTTTCAAATATTTAGCCACACCTGAAATTGTTCCGCCAGTTCCTACTCCAACTACAAAATGAGTAATTTTTCCTTCAGTTTGTTTCCAAATTTCTGGACCTGTTTGTTCGTAATGAGCGGTGGCATTACTCGGATTATCATATTGGTTTACATACCAAGAATTAGGAATTTCATCACCTAAACGCTTAGAAACTGAATAGTAAGAACGTGGGTCTGTTGGTTCAACATCCGTTGGACATATGATAACTTTCGCACCAACTGCTCTTAAAATATCAGACTTTTCTTTTGATTGTTTGTCTGAAATTACAAAAATGCATTTATAGCCTTTTACGATAGCTGCTAATGCCAATCCCATTCCAGTATTTCCAGAAGTCCCCTCAATAATTGTACCGCCAGGCTTTAGTCTACCGTCTGCCTCAGCGTCTTCAATCATTTTTACTGCCATTCTGTCCTTAACAGAATTTCCTGGATTGAAAGTTTCAAGTTTTCCTAATACCAAACAAGGTAACTCGGCTGTAATTTTATTTAATCTGACAATTGGAGTATTACCAATAGTTTCAAGTATATTTTTAGCGTACTTCATAATGTATATTTGTGAGGACAAAGTTACATGTTATTACAAGAAATACAAAAGATATAATACTATTGAAACAAACTTTCTATTTAAAGAAATTCCATTCTAAACCAAAACGAATGTGAAAATCACGAAAAGGAGAATTTGGTGTATTAAAATAATCTACTTTATCTTTGAAAAGTGCATTAAAATGTTCAGCCTTGAGATAAATTCTACATTGTTGAACACGTGCATTTACGAAAAAATCTAATACTGGAAAACCACCAATTTTGGTCTGATCTTGAACATAAAATTCACCTAAAACACCGATATAATCGTTTGCATAATGCTTAGTAAAATAATTTAACGTGATACCCGTTTGCAATAACATTGCTTTCTTAAATACGGGTTTTGAAAAGTACAACGTATTACGCAAAACAATGTTTGGTAAATTTAAGATTTTTTCATCTTGTTTAACATCCTGAAATTTAATTCTATTATCTAAAGCCCAACTCTTGAATTTTATTTCTCTTGACAATTCCGCACTAAAATACTGTATAGATTTACTGTATTGAAATGGCTTAACCACCAAACTATCTATTCGTTCTGCAATATTGTAAAAATACAAATGATTATTAAAATTAGAAATTTGAATTATAGCATCCACCCATTTGTTTTTAGTCTCCACTTTAATTGAGCTAATTTTTTCGTTCTTAAAAGTAGTGTTCCAATTATAATTATTATAATCACTTTTATTGAACATAAAAATATTGTCAGGAATTTTACTAACTAAATGTGCTGAAACTTTAACAAAATAGTCCTTTGAGAATTCGTACTTAGCAAATGCCTCAAAATTTGATGATGGCTGATTTGAAATAGCACTTTGCAATAAAATATTAAAATTCCATTTATATCTATAAAATTCATATTGACCACCTAAAGTTGAAATTTGGTTAACTAAATTAAATCTTTCATTTAAATTAACGGAGCCAGTAGTAGGTAAACTATAAAAATGATTTGAAGAAAAGTTGTCAATAAAAAAATTAATATCACCTAATTTTTTTGTTTCAAAACTTACGCCCAACTTATTATAAAACACATTATAACGTGTTTTATCATTAATTGATGAAAACAGCGCACTTCCCAAACGTGTATTACTAGTTTCCTGAATATACTCATAAAATTTATTTTCGTAGTAAGCTTGGTGTTTAAAAACTAAAGACTTCTCCTTAAAAGGACGATACGAATGATCTATAAAATAACGATTTCCTTTTAACTTAGATGAAGCGTCATTAAAATAAACATCTACACGTTCACGCTGGCTGAAAGCTGGATTAGTACCGTCTAACTGTTCTAAAGTTACAATACCTCCATTTTCTTGATTAAATATATCTTGAGCAATAAAATTCGCTTTTAAAAAATATTTATTATTTAAAGAATTATAGTTTGTTATAAATCTAAAATGACCAGAACTAGTCAAATTGTTAAAATAGGAACCAATAGAACGAATAGATTTATAAGCAATGGTAAAATTTAAATTTGGTTTGGTATTAACTGAAAGAAAGGCGTCCAAACTTTGACCTTGACGCATGACAGTTTTAAAATAAATATCAGTGAGTGGTGTTGGAACAGAGTAATAATAAATATCACCATTTTCTAAATACGCACTATGTTTGGCACTAAAACCAAATTGAGGTAAGAAATGCGATCCTTTTTTGGAAATATCCAATTGATTATATAAGTAACCTTCGTTTGAAAAAGAAAACAACCCGAAATTATCTTTCCTCAAATAATTGTATTTGTATTCATCTTGAATTGTTAATGAAGTATCTATACTAACGGTATCCTTTAAAATAGAAAACATTTTATAAAGTTTAATATCCGCTTTTACATTTTCGACTTTAGAAGTGTCCGATTCTTGAGCTAACAAGGAAAACGAAAAAAAGAAAAATAATACAAATAGTAGATATCGCATTTTTATAAATTAAAGAACAAATGTAATGAGAATTTATTGTAAAAAAAAACCCCGATAAAATCGGGGTTTAATTTATATAAAATGCTTAATTAATAACCAGGATTCTGGATAAATGAAGCGTTAGCATTCATTTCAGAATTAGGAATCGGAAGTGCCCATTTGTTGTTATTAGCAAAAGGGAATAAAGATGGATTAGCACCAGGGTAATTTAAACCAGATGGAGCATAATCAGCTGGATCTCTATCAAAATTGTTAACACCTGCTAAAGCATATAAACGCTTTAAGTCGATGAAACGGTGACCTTCAAAAGCAAATTCTTTTCTTCTTTCATCTAAAATAGCTTTCCATGCTTGAGTAGCACTAGTTAAAGTTAATAAAGCTGGAGGAGTTGTGAATCTATTGTCAGTAATCACTTTTAATGATGTAGCAACACCTGCAAAATCACCAGCATTAGCTCTAGCTTCAGCTTTAATCATGTGCATTTCAGAAATTCTAACTTGAATAAAATCAGGATTAAACTGATTACCAGCAGTAACTGCTGAAGCACCACCATGTTTAAATGGAACTAAAATATCAGAATCTTTAACTGCAGTACTAGTAGCATAATTAGGATCAATTAATGAACCAGTTGCACCACCTGCAGGTCTTACAATTACATTAGTTCTTGCATCAGTACCTGGAGCATTTACTAAAACATTATATAATGATCTAGACACTTCATAGAAAGGTGAACCTGTTCTACTGTTACCAACAGAAACCCATCCATTGTGTAAATTAGAACCTTGAACATTTTGTTGAACAGTTCTTTTGAACTTATAAATTACTTCAGAAGTTGCAGCAGAAGTATGTGTATGAAATACAGCAGCTAATCCAGTTCTTGGAGCAATAACAACTGAAGATGCGATCACTTGATCAGCAAATATTTCAGCGTTAGTATAATCACCTTTGTAAGCGTAAGCTCTAGCTTTTAAAGCTCTAGCTAAATTTAATCCTGGCGTTACCGGAACAGAAGCAGCAGCAACAGCTGGTAAAGAAGCCGTAGTATAAGCTGTAATAGCTGCATCTAAATCACTGTGAATGAAAGCATAAGTTTCACCATTAGTAACTCTTGGAAGAACTACATTGTATGGAAATACTTTATCAGCAATAACACCCGCTAAAGCAGCATTGTTTTTCAAGTCTGGAGAGAAATAAGCCATAACTTTTAAATGCGCTAAAGCTCTTAAAATTCTAGCTTCAGCTACTAATCTTTGAATTAATAACCCATCAGCAGCACTAGTAGGTACAATAGCAGGAGCACGTTCTAAAACGATATTAACTCTTGCCATAGCAGCAATATTTGATGACCAAATATTAGCTGGAGCACTAGACGACTGGTTTAGGAAATATAAATAATAGGCATCAGAACCAGCAATACCTTGACCACCATTATTAAAACCTGGTACAGCCTCGTCAGTAAATACAGAAGTGAATGTATACTCATCTCTGTTTGTCATAATGTTTTGTGCTGAATTTAACATTCTTTGTAAGTCAGCAGAAGTTCTAACGGCAGTTTCAACGTCAGTTATAACTCCAGGTGTAAATGGCTCCAATACATCATTATTACATGAAGTAATTAGAAAAACACCTATAAATAAACTTAAATATTTTTTCATAATTAAATAATTTTAAAATTTAATATCTATACCAAAAGTATAAATTCTTGGAGTTGGATATTGATAGAAATCAGCAGTTCTTGAACTTTCAGCATCAAAACCAGCCCATTTAGTAAAAGTTACTAAGTTTTCACCTTGAATAGTGAAAGCTAAATCAGAAATAAATAATTTCTTTAAGTGTTTTTTAGGTAATCTGTAACCTATTTGAGCATTTCTTAATCTTACATAAGATGCATCTCTTAAGAATCTATCAGAATTTCCTTGAGCAGCTAAATTTGTAGCAGATAATGAAGGTAAATTAGAACCTGTATTAGTAGGTGTCCAAGCATTTAACATTTCTGGAGCCACATTAAACTGACCAATATTTCCAACATCATATAAATTTTCTTCATCAGTGTCAAATCTCCATACATCATAAACAAATGTAAAAGTAGTTGAAGCAAAGAAACCTTTATAATCGAAATCAAAACCGAAACCACCTTGATAAACAGGTATAAAGTTTTTACCAGAAGCTCTTCTATCGAAAGCGATAGGATTTTCAGTTGGGTTACCGTTAATGTCTTCAAATAATAAATTACCATTTGCAGGATTAACACCTAAATAAGGATACACAAATGGTTCGTAAATTGTACCACCATTTTGAGTAATTAAACTGTAACCAGCTGAGTTAGTATCAATAATTTTACCATCGTTAGTAGCAATTCCACCAACTGTGTTTTTGTTATAAGAACCATTTGCACGTAAAGTTAATCTAATATCTTTTTCAGGATTATTGATTAAATCATACGCTACATTTAACTCTAAACCTCTGTTAGTGATGTCAGCATCAGAATTTTTTCTAAGTGTAGAAGCACCAACAGCAGATTGAATAGGAGCATCTAAGAAAATATCCTCAGTAAATCTGTTGTAAAAATCTAAGTTTAATCTTAATTTAGATTTGTACATTTCTAAGTCAAAACCAATATTTGAATTGGTAGTAACTTCCCAAGTTGCCTCAGGGAAACCTAATCCATACGCTAAACCTTGTTGTCCGTTGTAAGTATTGTTAGTAAGTGAGAAGTTATTACTAAAAGTAGGATTAACAATACCTGCAAATGCAGTGCCTCCTACAATTCTTTCATTACCAGAAGTACCATAAGAAGCTCTTAGTTTTAAAATATCGATATTTTCGAATTTATCCATAAAGCTTTCTTCGTCAATATTCCAACGACCTCCAATAGAGTAGAATGTACCCCAAGCAAAATCATTAATAAATCTAGAAGTACCATCTCTTCTCACGTTAGCAGAAAGACCATATTTTTCTTTAAAATCATAATCAAAAATTCCAAAGTAAGAAACTAAATCAGATCTTAATTGTGAAGCACTAATTTGTGGTACATAAAAGTCATTCGTACCTACATCCGCAACATAACCAGCACCAGTATTAGGTACGAAAGTTAAAGCGTTTAAACCTCTTTGTCTAAAATTGTTAGTATGCAATCTTGAGTGATTGTACTCAAAGTTAGCTGCTGCATAAAAAGTATGCTCATTAATTTTTTTGTTGTACTCTAATTGGAATAAATTATTATAGTAGAATTCTCTTCTATTATTAATATCTTCGAAACCATTAAAGTTACCACCATCTAAAGAAGAAACTCCCGGAGTAGATGAGAACAATAAAGCATTAAATGAGTTAGGAAACTCTGACTGGAAAAATCTATTATTTAAGAAAGTACCATTAATTTTTGTTCTAACTGTGAAATTACTGTTCAAGCTGTATGCAAAATCAGTAGCTACATCAATTCTAGCTTCATCAGTTAAGTTTCTGTATGTGTTTAACTTATCAATCAACATAATAGGAGTAGCTAATAAACCTGGTGTGTTGTTGTAGTAATCTAAAGCAGATTGAGAACCTTGATATTCATTTACAGATACGTGTGGAGCAGATAAATAAGCACCTAAAACATAGTTTCTGTTAATTGCACCTTCACCTAAAGTAGTGGCTTCATTATTTTTAGAATAACCAAAAGCAGTATTAATCTGATATTTGAATTTATCATTCTCAGACTTACCATTAATGTTGTTTCTCAAGTTAAATCTTTGCATACCAGTAGTTTCTAAAACTCCATCTTGGTTCATGTAACCTAACGAAGTAAAAGAGGTTACTTTTTTAGAAGAATTCTCAATACTTAAGTTGTGAGACAACGTAGTAGCTGGTCTAAAGAAATAGTCAACCCAATCCGTGTTAGTTGTATATGCGTTAATTTCAGCATCAGTTAAACCTGCACCTATACCTACACCTAAAGTTTGCTCTAATTTTAATAATTGTTGCGCATTAGCGTAGTTATATTTTGGTTCTTGTAAATTCGCAATACCATATTGAGATGAATATCTGAATGTAGTTGAGTCTTTACCAAATTTTGCTTTTTTCGTTTTAACAACAATAACCCCATTAGAACCTCTATTACCATACTGAGAGATAGCAATCGCATCTTTTAATACTGTAACAGTCTCAATGTCGTTAGAGTTAATAGTTCTGAAGTTGTCAGCAGTGGTAGGAAAACCATCAATTACATAAAGTGGATCAGAAGATCCATTAATAGTAGCAAGACCTCTAATTACAACTGAAGATTTAGCACCTGGTTGCCCAGTAGAAGCAGTAATATTTACCCCCGCTAATTGACCTTGCAATGTATTCATAGCATTTGCATTCGGTCTGTTTTCAATAGTTTTAGACCCAACTGTAGCATCTGCAACATTTGAAGTCTTTTTAGTTACAGTTCGGTAACCTTGAACAATAACATCTTGAATTACTGTGTTTGAAGTTGATAAAACAACATTAACAACATTACCAGCTCCAACAGTTACTGATTTAGAATCTTTTCCTAAGAAAGAGAAAACTAAAACATCACCTTGTGCTGCTTTGATAGAGAATTTTCCATTCTCATCCGTTTGAGTACCTTCTTGTGTACCCGAAATACTCACAGTAGCATTTGGCAAATTAGCGCCATCACTTGTTACTGTTCCCGTAACAGTTTTCTGTTGTGCGAAAGAAAACTGCATTGTAAACGCTACTAAAAGCGTAAAAATCCATTTGAACTTCGATCTCATATTAATTTTATTTGAGTTAGTTATTCCGCAAACTTCTTAATAAT
>JBIPOM010000136.1:0-5662 GCA_044379175.1 Flavobacterium sp.
TTTTCTAATTGTTTTGCTTTTAAGGGATCGGCATTATTAATATATCTAAAATGTTCTGGAGAAAAACTAGGAATTCCTTTAAAATTCATTGTTTCGCCTTCTGTAAGTGTATCCCCAATTTTAAAATTTCCAGTATCGTGCAATCCTACAATATCACCAGGATAAGAAATATCTACAATTTCTTTTTTCTCAGCAAAAAAAGCATTTGGGCTACTAAATTTCATATTTTTTCCTTGTCTTACATGAAGGTAAGGTTTGTTTCTTTCAAAAGTTCCAGATACAATTTTAATAAAAGCCAATCTGTCGCGATGTTTCGGATCCATATTGGCATGAATTTTAAACACAAAACCGCTTAACTTTTTTTCATCTGGTTGCACCAATCTGGTGTCTGATTCTTTTGCACGAGGTGTAGGAGCAATATTTATAAAACAATCTAGTAATTCACGAACACCAAAATTATTTAATGCTGAACCAAAAAACACGGGTTGTAATTTTCCAGCTAAATATGCATCTCTATTAAAAGAAGGATACACTTCGGTAATTAATTCTAATTCTTCTCGAAGTTTATTGGCGGGTTTTTCACCAATAATTTTTTCTAATTCAGGACTTTGGATGTCTGAAAAAGCAATAGTTTCTTCAATGTTTTTTCTGCTATCACCTTCAAACAAATTAATGTTTTTCTCCCAAATATTGTAAATACCTTGAAAATCGTATCCCATACCAATTGGAAAACTTAAAGGTGTAACGTGTAGACCTAGTTTTTTTTCTACTTCATCCATTAAGTCAAACGCATCTTTTCCTTCACGATCTAGTTTGTTGATGAAAACAATCATAGGAATGCTTCTCATTCTACAAACTTCCACCAATTTTTCGGTTTGCTCTTCCACACCTTTTGCTACGTCAACTACCACAATAACGCTATCTACAGCAGTTAATGTTCTAAATGTGTCTTCCGCAAAATCCTTGTGACCAGGCGTATCTAAAATATTTATTTTTTTTTCTTTGTAATTGAATGCTAACACAGAAGTAGAAACCGAGATTCCACGCTGACGTTCAATTTCCATGAAATCAGAGGTAGCACCTTTTTTTATTTTATTGCTTTTTACGGCACCAGCTTCTTGAATTGCGCCTCCAAAAAGCAGTAGTTTTTCTGTTAACGTTGTCTTACCAGCATCTGGATGCGAGATGATTCCAAAAGTTCTTCTTCGGGCAATTTCTTTTTCGAAACTCATGTGTATTAATTTTTCGCAAAAATACTATTTTTAATACTATTTTAAATAGCGATATGGTTTTATTGTAATTTTAGATACTTTAGTAATAACAAAAAATCCTTAAAAAACTATAAATTAGCTAATTAAGGATTTTTTTCTGTACACATAACAAGTGAAGTATCTAACTCGATTTTTGAAGAATTAGAGCTTATTGATAGTCTTAGAGATGTTTAGCTTCGTTTTTTCTAGATTAAAGAACTAAAATTTGAATTTATCTCGTTAATATTTGCTTTTAATTCTTTAATGTCATTATTTGTTTTTTTACTAATAATTAAAGCAATTAAAGGGACACTTATTGTTAATACTAAAAATAGTACTATCCAAAAATTAGAAAATTCAGCTTTAGCTTTGTTTTCTAAATTATTGTAGTTTTCTTGTAATAAATTTTCAATTGACGCACGTTCGTTTTCTTTTAGTTTTGTTTGCGTATGCATTAATTTTTGTTGGTATTCTTTATATTTTTCTGGTTGATTTATGGCTAAATAGTTTTCTGATAACCCTATGTAAATCTCTTGATTTAATACCAAATCGTTTACGTTCTTTGCTATCAAGTAGGCTTGGTTTAGTTCGGAAATTGCTTTATTATAAGCTCCATTTAATGTGTGTATTTGTGCAATGCCTTTGAGGGCAAAAGCTTCTAAACTTCTTGCTTTTACTTTTTTTGCATATGTTAATGCTTGTTTAAAACATTTTTCGGCTAAAACATTTTCTTCTAATAATAAATAACAGTTTCCTTTGTTGTATTTTGCAATACTAATTCTAGTTGCATTTACATTTATTTTGTTGTTTGAACTTAACTCTTTAATTCCTTTATCAAAAAAACTAATTGCAATGTCACAATTAAGTTTTTCTTTATAAATAAATCCTCTAACTACATAATTAACACCTAAAAAACTACTTACCGAATCTTGAACGGGATATTCTAAGCACATTTTTTCTGCTCGGTCTAAGTAAGTGATGGCGCTTTGATATATATTAAGTTGATGGTATTGAATTCCTGCTTTTGTATCAATTGAGATTTTAAGTAATTTATCTTCTGATTTTGGCAACAATTCTAAAGCTTTTATTAAATATTTTAATGATTTTTGATACTCTCTTTTAGAGGAATACCCATCTGAAACTAACTTGTACGCTTTTATCTTTAAATCAATATTATTTTTTGATAATTGAATGATTTTTAACCCTGTAGAAATTACTTTTTCTGGGTTTTCATACATTTCTACATTAGATGTTTTTATTAATTGCTCTAACTTTTTTTGATCTTGTGCAAAAACAGAATAACGGGTAGAAAGTATAAGTAAGATTACTAAAATAAAACTTTTTTTATTCATTTTCTGATGGCTTTATTTGGATATCATTTCTTTCGTTTTTCAATATATCAATAAATGTTATTGGGGAAATACCACTGATTGATTTAAAAACAGTTGCAAAACTACTGTGAGATGTAAATCCACTAAGTTCTGCTAAATAACTAATTTTATAATTACAAAAATTGGGTTCGTTTTTTAGTTTTTCAATGATGAAATTAACTCGTAATTTATTTATATAAGTATTGAAATTTATTTGATAATGTTTGTTAATAATTTCAGAAAGATACTTTGTATTGGTCTCAAAATGTCCTGCTAATACGGCCAACGAAATATCTTTATTTGTATATTTTAAACTAGATTCAAACTTTTTGAGTTTGTTTAATATTTGTTGTTCGGTTTCTGCAGGGATGCTATTTTTTTTACTTATTACTTCATTCTTTTCTATTTTACTTAAGATGTTTTTATTTGTAACTTTCAAGTAGCTAATTATTTCAGTTAATCTTTTTTTGTAAGTATATTTTTTAAATATAACTAATCCAAATACAATTGAAAAAAGAAGAAATAACCCTATATTAAGATATAGTTTATTATTAAAAGCAGTTTTTTTTAAGAAATAATTTTTACGATATTCTGAATTAATTAAATTATAAACAGTATTTATGGTTTCTTCTTCCTTTTTCTCGATTTCTGTTTTTATCGTAAGAAGCTTTGTGTTAAATAATTTGTATTCTTGATCTTTATTTAAAGCTAAATAACTTAAAACTAATGTTTCTGTTGTATTTTCTAAAAGATAAATATTTTCTAATTTTGCTAATATTTTTTTTGCATTTAGTGCATATTCAATTGCTTTTGAATATTTTTGTTGATGAAAATAATTTTTAGCAAATTCATTCCAAACCTGTATTTCAAAATATTTATCTTCTTTATTTATCAGTTTTTTTAAACTTTCTAGAATAGTTTTATTGTTTTTAAAATCTCCTAAATTGATATTTATTCTAGACTGTATAAGTAAAAAACGTTTTTTGTTTTCATTTCCATTTTGTAAATACAATATGTAATTATTTTTTTGAATTGTAGTTTTTGCTTTTATATATTCTTGTTTATGAATTAGAAGTTCTAGTTCTTCAAATATAATTTTTGATTTGATTTCATTACTTTCTTTTTCATAGTTTAATTTATTTAAATCTGTTCGAGCTTTGTTTAAATAAATATTACTTTGTTTGTGCAAGAATACTGATTTTAAAAGCGCTGCTTTTTCAATATTTATTTTTGCGTTCAAAAAAATAGAATTTGTTTCTATGTTTTTATTGGCTTCAAACAAGTAATTTGAAGCATTCGTGTAATCACCTAAAATCGTATATATTTTAGAAATTAGTAAATTAAGCTTTACTTTTTCGTCATTCGTATTTGATCCTTTTAAAAGTAATAATGCAATCTTTAAAGATTCATTAGGTTGTGAAGTAGCTATGATTTGTGCTTCAGTAATTAGTAATTGCTGTTTTGATGCGTTCTGCCCATTTAAACTAATTGGTTTAGAAATGAGAAAAAACAAAATAATAAACCCAAATAATTTGTAATTCATAGTCTATTTAATTAGCCAATAGCAAATGTATTTTATACAAATGTAGCCAATTCCTATAAAATACAACTAAATTTTTTGATGCTCACTATCGTTTTAATGAGAAGTGTGCTTTAAATAATTTTTGTTGGTCATTTTCTTTGTACTCAATAGTAAACCAATAGTCTGTTGATGGTAGTAATGAACCTATATAAGTCCCATCCCAACCTTGACTTGTTGCTACTGGCGTAATTTGTTTTAATAACTTACCATAGCGATCATAAATGAATATTTTAGCATCCGGTTGATCCAATCCTACTATGTTCCAAGTATCATTAATTCCATCGCCATTTGGAGTAAAATATTTTGGATAATCAATTACTAATACCTCTATGGTTAGGTTGGTACAACCTTCTGTATCCTCTACCATAACTACGTGTGTACCTCCTTGAACACCTGTAAAAATATTTGATTCTTGCCAAGCTCCACCGTCTAATGAATAGATTAAATTTCCTGTCCCTAGTGGGTTTACTGTAACGGTTATTGTAGCATCATTTGTGAAAGCATCTGTAACTTCTGCTGTAATACCTGTAGCTGGATAAACTGTAACTACTGTTGCAGTATCACTTTGTTCACAATTCGTTACTGTATTGGTTACCACTACTTGGTAAGTTCCGGGTTGCATCGCCTCGTATGTAGGTCCGTTTGTACTTGGTAAAGCGTCGTAAACATTTGTGGTAGTATTTAATAAATACCAATCGTAGGTGAAATTAGGATCCGATAACTGAGCATCTAACACATACCCTTGATACGTTACTCCTGTTGCTTGATTCACACAAATATGACCGTCAATTAATTCTGGTTTTGGTAACGGGTTTACACGAACTATAAATTCTGTAGTACCTCCATCACAATTTCCTAATCGCGAGGTCACACTATATTTCACAAATCCTTGTACATCCGTAGTGTTTGTTAAAACATCATTGATAGTAAATGGCGCCGTTCCGGTTCCATTAGTAAATCCAGTTACGTTTTGAGAATCTATAACCGTCCAAACTAGCGTGGTTCCTGTTATTGCTGGAAATGATGAAATCGTTAAATTAGTAGATTCCTCACTACATATTTCATTTATTGGTAAACCAATTGGTGTACCTGGTATTGGATTCACCGTTATGGTTACTGCATTTGTAATAGTAGCTCCTGTACAAATTCCGTTTACTGGTGTAAAATCGAAACTAATGGTTCCTGCCACTAACGCATTGGTTAATGCCAATTGTAAATTAACAATTCCAGTTGTTGAAGTACCACTAGTAACTCCTCCCACAATTTGAACACCAGTTGCCGTGTTAATTTGCCAATTATAAAGTGTAGCTGCCGGATTCGAATTTGATGTAAAAGTAACGAATTCGTTATTACAAATTACGCTTTTATTTGAAACCGTCGAAGTAATAACTGGTACTGGTTTTACGGTAATTAGTATTTGTTGTGAAGTTCCAAAACAACTGCCTATTTGTGGGCGAACC